>CAJYSL010000112.1 GCA_913777515.1 uncultured Mucilaginibacter sp. | reverse complement strand
GCTGGATGCCGGCCAGTACATTAGCTGCTGAATCTTGCCGGAGCGACTGAATATTAAAATCAGATAACGGTTGAGGGGTGCCCACGGGCTGATAGTTGACGGTGTTTTTATCCACCTCGTGCATGCGGTAGCCGAATGCGCTAAAACTTACCCAACTTATTTTATTATTACCGACGGCGGGCTGATAGCCACCAATAACACTCCGCAGCGAATCGTTATCCAACTGAAATACCTTTTTGTTAGGCACGCTTACCGCAAACATACGGTCCATATTGCCCGCAGTAGCCGTGTAGTAAACCGTATCCTTTTGCACCACCGGGAAAGCTTTGGGAGACTTATCTTCGGCCGTGAGCGGTGTAATTTTGCCGGTGGCAATCTCAATTAATGATACTGACATCCGGCCGTCGTACAGGCGAACGGCTGCTACAATTTGCTCGTTGTTATAAAACTTAGGATACGTATAATATACATTATCCGGATTAGGCACCTCCGTAACCAGCTTGCCGGTAGCTGCATCTAATATATGTAAATTGTATTTGCCGGATGGAGGCACGTTGACGGCAACTATGCGGCTATTATCTTGGTTAAAAGCCGGCGCAAAATACTTGGTTTTATGCGTTAGCGCGCGTTGCTTGCCGGTAGCTACGTCAATAATTTTTAGCTCGTTGTACTCGCGGTAACTCCAGCGGGCATCCGGCCGCCGCGCTGCGTAAATAATCTGATTATTATGATATGTGAAGTAGCCGTCTACAGTAAAGTCACTCAGGCGTATGCGTTTTTCGCTGTTGCCGGTTTTAATAACGAAAGCAGCCCTTTCTTTATAAGATGATTTACGGTAAATGATGCTTTTTCCATCTGCATAAACCGGAAACTCCTGATTGCCGATAAAATGCTGATTTTTGGGATACTGTTTTGCTCCTGCTTCCAGTTCGGGCGTTAGCAGTTGCTTTTTAAAATAACCCAGCGCCGCGTTGCGGAACTTGGTGTAACTAACACCGGTATTTTTTTTGACCGCATGCTGAAACGGATAAGCCAGCGTTTGATAGGCGGCCGCGTCATGGTTAATGTTTTTCCAAACCTGGCTGCCGTAGGTTTCGCGACCGTAGGCTACCATCATATAGCCCAACGGGTACCAGTCGGGCACAAAATCGCGGTATGAGCCATTGCGCAGCTTCATCCAGCTGTAGTTTTTACCGGCAGCCCACAAACTGCGGTAACCATTAAAAAAATAAGGCAAGCGCCCGCGCCCCTGGCTGGTCAAATGCGTTTCGTTATAAACAGCATCGCCCTCGGCAAACCAGTTGGGTACAGATAATGCATACCCTAAGGCTTGCCCTGCCTCACCAAAAAGTATCCGCAAAAAGCGCGTCAAGCCTACATCCGAGTTGTTGTATTGCTGCACATGCCTGAACTCGTGGATGGCCAGTTGTTCGGCAATGTTAATGCTCCCCAGCGAAAAGCTGTTTTGCGCAGGCACTGCATAAAACTCACTCCTGAACGGCGCCAGCCCAACATAACCATTGGTGGTAATTAATTGGTTTTGTAATACGATGTTGATTTGCCGCTGTTTATACCCGATGGTGGGTTTAGTTAAGCCGTTAATGCGCTGAACCACCCCAGCCACCCGCTGCCCTACCGAGTCCAGCCCGACCGGGAAAATTACGCGTGCCGCAGGTGTGTTTATCTGCCGCCAGGTAACCGAAGGCGGGTTTCCGCCAAACTCCTGCGCACTTGCGCTGTAAAGGCTTAAAGATAAAAGACTGGACAGCAGGATTCGGCTAATAACGGGCTTAAACATTGATGTGAAATTATACAGAAAACCTGATTTAAACAACGCTTCTTCAATTCACATAAGCATGACAGGCATTAAGTTAAAACTCGCTACATTTGCCGCCTGTTAAGTAAATATTATGGCTAAAGTTTCCATCAACCTGGCAACAGGCTCGCTGCAAAAAGAAGAAGTTATTGTAGGTATTGACTTGGGCACCACCAACTCGCTGGTAGCCTTCATCAACCCCGACAAAAACCCGCAGGTAATTAATGATACCGGCAAGGGCGTGCTGGTGCCTTCGGTTGTGCATTTTGATGCCACCGGTAGTATCACCGTAGGAAACGAAGCTAAAAGCTATCTGGTTACCGACCCGCAAAACACTATTTTTTCGGTAAAACGTTTGCTGGGCCGCTCTTACCATGATATCGAGAATTACAAAGATTTTTTCTCTTACAAAGTAATTGACGACAATACCGAAAGTTTGGTGAAAGTAAAAGTGGGCGACCGCTTTTACACCCCGATTGAGCTTTCGGGCCTAATATTAAAAGAACTGAAAGAACGGGCCGAGCATGCGCTTAAAACCCCGGTTAACCGTGCGGTGATTACCGTACCGGCTTATTTTAACGATTCGCAGCGCCAGGCTACCCGCGATGCCGGTAAACTGGCCGGACTGGATGTACTGCGCATCGTGAACGAACCGACCGCAGCCAGCCTGGCTTACGGTATAGGTTTAAGCCCCGAAGAAAGCAAAACCATTGCGGTTTACGATTTAGGCGGAGGCACGTTTGATGTTTCTATTTTACAGATACAGAACGGCATATTTGAGGTACTGTCGACCAATGGCGATACGTTTTTAGGCGGTGATGACTTTGACCGTGCCATTTTAGAGTACTGGATTGAAAAGAACAAGTTGAACAGAGCTGAACTGGCCGAAAACCGCGAACTGATGCAACAGCTTAGGCTAAAAGCCGAAGAGGCTAAAAAAGCTTTTGCCCACCAAAGCCTGTTTAACGAAAAGATTGGAGACATCTGGTGTACCATTGACCGCAATACCTTCCAGGAATTGATTTTACCAAAAGTTGAACAAACCATTACAGCTTGCGCCAATGCCTTAAAAGATGCCGGTTTAACTACGCAGGATATCAACGAGGTGATTATGGTTGGCGGCTCTACCCGCACGGCTCTGGTAAAAAATAAAGTAGCCGAGTTTTTTGGCCGACCGGTGCATGATGAAGTAAACCCTGACGAGGTAGTGGCTTTAGGCGCCGCCATTCAGGCCGATATTTTAGCCGGTAACCGTAAGGATATTTTGTTATTAGATGTAACACCGCTATCGTTAGGCATCGAAACCATGGGCGGCCTAATGGACGTGATTATTCCGCGTAACTCCAAAGTGCCTACCAAGGCCGGGCGCCAGTATACCACCTCGGTTGATGGGCAGGTAAACATGAAGATATCGGTATTTCAGGGCGAACGCGATTTAGTGAAAGAGAACCGCAAACTGGCCGAGTTTGATTTAAAGGGGATACCCGCCATGCCTGCAGGCTTCCCGAAAGTGGACATTAACTTTTTGCTGAATGCCGATGGTATTTTAAAAGTACAGGCTATTGAACTACGGTCGGGCACCAAGCAGGAAGTGGAGGTGAAACCGGCCTACGGCATTACCGACGACCAGGTTGAGCAAATGCTGATGGACAGTATTACCCACGCCAAAGACGACGTAAACCAACGCATGATTATTGAGGCCCGTACCGAAGGCGAACAAATGGTATATACGGCTGAGCGCTTCATCCAAAAACATGGCGAACTGTTAACCGTTGCCGAAGTAGCCGAAACGCACCAGTACATCCAGGCGTTGAAAGAGGTGCTGACCAATAACGATAAAGATTTGATTTTGAAAAAAGTGGATGAGCTAAACAACCTGACACGCCCTTACGCCGAGCGGGTAATGGACCAGGCCATCAGCACGGCTATGACCGGTAAAAAAATTGACGACCAGGAATAATCGCTTGTAAAAGCATATTGCAAAGAACTATAAAAACAGACAAGGCCTCGAAATGAGGCCCTGTCTGTTTTTATACTATTTAAGTTTTTCAATCTCTTCCTGCTCTTTTAAAGCCTGAATATTATTCTTGTCGCTAAACTCTTCGGTTTGGTTGGCAAAATCGTCAAGAATGGCTGCAATCGTGTCCAGGTTGTCGGCCACACGCTGGTGCATATCGGGCAAATCTTTTTCTAAGCGTTTGTTGCCCAGGTCTATATTGTCTACTTCTATTTTACCGATTTTCTGAATAATAGCCTGCTGGCTATTTTTTAAATCTTCCAACTCATGAACAATTTTCTCCATGAGTTCAAACTTTCTGATCTTATCCATAATATTCTCGTTTCTTGTTAGTACACAGATAAAAACAAAAGTTTCATAAAAAGTTTGATATTAGTTTTAAAACTAATATCTTAGTTACAAATCACTGACCTATGAAACTTATCGTTAACCAACTACTCGCCACCTTGATTACTTTCACTGCTGCTATCAGTACCGCTTATGCGCAAAAAGTAAACGACGCTACCTTACTCGATTATTATCAGGGCCAACGTTATCTCGAAGCGGTTAATTACCTGAAAAGTATTTACCAGGAGCCCATTAGCGACCCGAACGCGCTTCGCAACCTGGCTTATGCATCACAGATGGCCAGCAAACTGGTAGATGCCGAAGGCTATTACCAAAGACTTTATGACTTAGACAGCACCAAGCTCAACGTGCTCACCAGCCTGGCAGGTATCAATTTACGCCGGGGCAACCTGGACAAGGCCGGCAGGTATTACAATAAACTAATTGCCGCTGATTCCACTAACTATATCGTTATCAAACAACTGGCAGACATCAGCGACCGCAAAGCAGATACTGCCAACTACGTAAAGTACTTGGCGATGGCTAATAAAATAAATCCCGATGACGCAGATGTAGCCGGTTTGTTGAGCAACTGGTATGTAAATACCAAGCGTACGTCGCTTGCCGAAAAAGTGCTGAACAAAGCCATTGCCGCCGACCCCGAAAACGTCGTACTAATGCAAAGCCTTATCAAACTATACTATGCGCAGGAAAAATGGGGAGAAACGATTAAAATCGGAACCAAACTGCTGCAAAACGGCGATCGTTCATATTCAACGCTCATTAAATTAGGGCAAGCCTATTACCGACTTAAAAATTACACTTGCTGCCTGGAAACGCTTGCCGGTATGGAACCAATACA
>CAJYSL010000111.1 GCA_913777515.1 uncultured Mucilaginibacter sp. | reverse complement strand
CGGAACCGGTATTAAAAAAAGTGTTCCGGCGGGCATGTTGCAAAGTTGGCTTTTTTATTTTTAAATTAGGTTAAACAATAACATAGTTGCGTATGAAATCACTGAGCAAAGATTGGTTTATAGAGGGAGCTATTGATTTTGAACACAAAAAGTATGTTTTGCTGGCTTATTTGCAGGAAATTAACCGGCACTTCGATAAAAGCCATTTGTACCCCAACCTGGCCGACCTGATGTTTCATTACCGTAACCTGCTTAATTTTAAGGATAATAAAACGGTGCTGCAACAGACGTTTCCGCAGCGGATAAGCAAGGCAGACTTTGAAGCAGTAAAGCTTACTTATAAAAAGATGGTGCAGGATGACTACACTATGCAGGAAATAGAGCGCATCATAACCTATGCCTTAAAAAAGATGGACCCTGCTCTGCAAACCGGGCAGGAGATTTACGATTTCGTAGAAAGCTGCCTGGATATTGACCCTGTAGGCTTAGTGCCACTAATGCCTTACCATGGTTATTTTACGCTAAGCAACGGCACCCACAAAACCAACTGGGTGTACGAATACCAGATTACCTTGTTCGAAAACCAGAGTGATAAGTATCGGGGCATACACATCAACCTGATTGATACTTTTGAGCAAAGCCTGGTAAACACGCCGCAGGCCATCAAACAGCAACTCATTAAAAGCCGCAAGCATTTGCCCAACCCGGCCATGTACCATGTGCAAAGCGAGGTGACTTTCCCCTTAGAGCAAACCCTATTGCCGGTAGCCAAACGGCGGTTGGTGAGGTTTATATCAGACGCAGCTTAACAAACGTTAACAGTATACGCCGCTAAAAAATAAGCCGTGCTATTGGTATTGTTCAACAATACCAATAGCACGGCTTATTTAATAATGTTTATTACCGAATGCTATTTCAAAGCGCTTAATGCTTCGCGAATGCGCGGTATCATGTTCTGGATATCTTCGAGCGTTGAGGTACCTACCGATGCACGGAACCAAGTCACATCTTCGCCGGTGCCGAAAGCTGAGAACGGCACTAAAGCTACCTTAGCGGCTTTTATCAGGTAAAAATTAATATCGGCCGACGTTTGCAGCACCTGACCATCGGGTGTGGTTTTGCCAATGTAAGCCGCTTTTACGGTTAAGTAAATAGCACCCATCGGTTCAATCGCATCTACGTCAAAGCCTTCTTCTTTTAATTGTTTAAAGCCGTTGTATAGTGTGCTCAGGCCTTCCTGTATACGATTGCTAAAGTTTTCCAGGTACTGCTGCAAGGCATCGGTTTGCTGTAAATATTTGGCCGTAGCTACTTGTTCTGCCTTTGGCGCCCAGGCTCCCATGTGGCCAACGATTGATTTCATTTGAGCAATCACCTTTTCGGGTCCAAAGCCCCAGCCTACGCGTACGCCGGTAGCTGCCAGGCATTTCGAAATACCGTCGATATATAAGGTGTAATCTTTCAGTTCAGGGCGCAGGGTAACCGGGTCGTAATGCTTTTTGCCAAAAGTAAGCATGGCATAAATCTGATCGTACATAATGTACAACGGTTTTTCGCCGGGCTGGCGCGATGCGTTTTCGGCAATCACCAAATCGCAAATCTCTTCCAGGTCGGCTTTCTCAAACATGGTACCGGTTGGGTTTTGCGGCGAGCAAAGGCAAAGCAGTGTAGCGCCTTTGATATGCGGCGCAATATCAGCGGCCTTAGGTAAAAAATTATTCTCGGGCGTGGTGTTAATCTGTATTTCTTGCGCACCGGTAATATGGGCGTAATGGTTATTGTTCCATGATGGTGATGGATAAATTACCTTATCGCCTGGGTCAACCAAAGCTAAAAAGGTAGAATAAATTAGCGGACGCGAACCACTGGCAATTAATACCTCGTTAGGAGTTACCTCAATGTGGTGCTGTTCGGCTAAAAAGGTTGCGACTTGTTTACGCAAGTCCAGCATTCCGTCAGCCGGTGGGTAATTGGTTTGATGGTCCTGATAGGCCTCAATAATACCCTGCTGCAGTTCGGCAGGGATAGGATAGATATGCGGGTCAAAATCGCCGATGGTTAAATTTGCAATCTGCTGTCCCTGGCGTTTTAGTTCGTTTATCTCGTTTCCTATTTTAATAATCTCAGAACCCTTTAAGGTTTGAGCCAAAACCGATACACTCATAGTTATTTGTTTATGAGGCGCAAAGATAGGTGTTTGATAATTAGATTTAAGCTTATTAAACGATGTGTTACAATGAGCAACGAGCAATAAAAAAAGGTCGCTAATTACTTAACGACCTTCAAATATATAAATAGCTGTACTGTTTAAGCAGCCGATGGCTTGCGTAAGCGAATGATGCGCATCCAGTGCATGGCTTTCATTACCGGGTAAACCGGGTCAATTTCAAACCAGCGGGCACCAAAGTTAGGGCTGTTTGGGCGTTTGTGGTGATTATTCTGAAACAGCTCACCCAGCATCAAAAAGTCGAACGGGGTAGTATTTTTCGATTTATCGCCGTTATCAAAATTTGAGTAACCGTATTTGTGACCGCACCAGTTTACAATAGCGCCATGTAAAGGGCCCATAATAAATTGGATAGGTAACAATAACCACTGCCACCAAGCCGTAGCAAAAGCAGCGTAAAAGGCTACATATAATAAGCCAAACCCAATGCGGGTAATGGTGTGCGAACCATAATAATCTAACAGGCGCCACTCCGGATAATTGCCTCTGAACTGAGCTTCAGGTTCACGCAAACGCTTTTCATAAACTCTGAAACTAACGGCAGTTTTGTACATCATCTGAAAAACGTCGGTAAAAAAGTGCGGCGAGTGCGGGTCTTTTTCGGTATCGCTGTAAGCATGGTGCTCGCGGTGCATAATGGCATAGGCACGCGGATTTAAAAAAGACGAACCCTGGCAAATAAAGGTAAGCGTATGGAAAATACGCTCTGTTACCTTGTGCGTGCTAAACATTTTATGAGCCGCGTAACGGTGTAAATAAAAGGTTTGAAAGAACAGGGATAAAAACCAGTGGCTAACGAAAAAAATTATAATTATCACGTTGTAAGTATATTATAGTACAGTACTATAAATGATTTTAAAGAGTGTTGTTAATTTGCGCAAAGGTAGCACTTAATAAGCTAAATGTTAATAGTTTTCCACAATAAAAACAGCGTCTTTTTGTGTTTGCCTTTGGTTAGTATACGTATTATAATTAACTCCCGGTTTTACGTTTTATTGCAAAAAATGTTCGCGAGTGCTTTGTTGGGTCGTCCCCAGTTCAAATTGTTCGGCCAGTAATCGGTAAGATTGCAGGCGGTCTTCAAAGTGTTCGGCAATAGTCACCAGCATCACCTCCTCAACCTGGTAAGTGTTGGCCAATTTAGTTATAATGGCTTTCATTTGCTCGGGCGTACCGCTGATGACGCGGCGGCGGTTCATTCGAATGCGTTCCTGCTCCTGCAGCGTATAAGTAGCGTTTTTAACATCATCATAGCCTAAGGGATGAATGCCGCCGCCTTTTTCAAACTGAATAAAACGGTAATCCATTACGGCCTGGTGCTGCCTGATTTTTTCTTCATCTTCTGAACAGAACGCAAATATAGCCACATTAGCTTCGGGTACCGCTAAATCGGCCGAGGGCTCAAAACGGCTGCGGTAAAGGTCGACAGCGTTGGCGCCGCCAACCGGATTAATAAAATGTGCAAACGAAAATCCCATGCCAAAATGGGCGGCATACAAACTGCTTTGCCCGCTCGAGCTTAGCAGCCATTGCGCCGGTACGGTATCAACCATAGGTATAGCCCTGATGCGGGCAGCTACCGGTCCGTCCTCGGCGGTATCATGAAAGTAATTTTGTAAGTCCATCAACTGTTCGGCAAAATCCTGCTCGTTAAACTGGTTCGATGGGTTGAGTACAGAGGCGGTAACCCGGTCGGTACCTGGTGCCCGGCCCATCCCTAAATCAATACGGCCCGGAAACAAGGCTTCCAACATCCTGAAATTTTCGGCAACTTTAAGGGCGCTATGGTTAGGCAGCATCACGCCGCCCGATCCTACACGCAAATGCCTGGTTTGCCCGGCTAGGTGGGCAATGAGTACTTCGGGTGTCGAGCCTGCCAGACTGCCGGTATTATGGTGTTCGGATACCCAATAGCGGGTATAGCCTAATTGGTCGGCCAGTTTAGCCAGCTCAACTGTTTCCTGAACGGCCTGCCGGGCTGTTGCGCTTTTTCGCACCGGCGACTGGTCGAGCACACTTAGTCGGATAGTATTCATGTTTCCCTGTTTTGTGCAAAAAACGGGATATCGATGATTAGCTGTATGAGGTGTTTTTCTTTATGGCTTTGCGTTTACATTGCCAGGTAATTGTTGGGGTTGCCTTAGGGTTGATGTGTAAATTTCCAAAAGGTTAATTTGTTAACATATCAGGTAATTTTTAATCTTTTGTTTTTAATGCGTCTGTATCTTTTGTTAATTTTCAGGTGCTAAAGAATTATAGCCTTTCTAACATCTCCTAATCAGTTTAATAAAGTATGAACGACGAAGTAAAGCAGTTTCGATTGTCAAAGATGATTGAAGAAATTGAAGACTACGCCATACTGCTGTTAGACGAAAACGGGAACATTGAAAATTGGAACAAAGGCGCCGAGAAGATTAAAGGCTATAAAGCGCATGAGATTGTCGGGCAAAATTTCAGGGTTTTTTATATGGATGAAGACCGGAAAAATCGGAAGCCTGAATCATTAATAGAAACTGCTAAAACCGAAGGTAAGGCTATTAGCGAAGGTTGGAGGGTACGTAAGGATGGCAGCAGGTTTTGGGGAAGTATTGTGATTACAGCTATACACGATACGCAGGGTGACATCGTAGGCTTTACCAAAGTAACCCGCGATTTGACTGATAAAATGCTGGCGGCCGAGGCCATACAGCAGCACGTGAACGAACTTCAGCTTAAAAATAAGGAACTGGAGCAGTTTGTTTACATAGCGTCGCACGATTTGCAGGAGCCTTTACTTACGGTAAGCAACTTTGTAGAACTGCTTAAAGAAGAATACGGGAGTTTATTTGACGAGGATGGGCAATTGTACATGGGATATATTACCGAAGCTACCGGACGGATGCGTAACCTGATTAAAGATTTGCTGGATTACTCACACATTGGCCGCGAAAATGGCATTGAGCAGGTGGATGTAAACCAATTGCTGACCGATATTGTGAATGACTTAGACCAACGTATTGCCGTAACCGGAGCGCAAATTATTTACGGTGAAATGCCAATCGTAACCGCGTATGCTACCGAACTGAGGCAGCTGTTTCAAAACCTTATTACCAATGCGCTTAAGTTTTACCGCACTGGAGTGCCTCCTGTAGTGGAAATCAGCATAGAGCCCTATAAAAAGGGCTGGCGGTTTCATGTTAGTGATAACGGAATTGGAATTAAGCCCGAGCACGAGGAAAAGATTTTTTTGATATTTCAGCGTTTACATAACCGCGAAGAATTTTCGGGTAACGGCATTGGACTAGCTAACTGCAAAAAAATTGCAGTGATGCATAACGGGGATATCAGTGTTACGTCGGTACCGGGCAAAGGCAGCGTATTTAGTTTTACTATTGAATTATAACCATACTATTACCCTAATGCCAAAAATAAAAGACCTGGAGTGCGTACTGCTGATTGATGATGATAAGCCCACCAACCTGATTCATAAAAAAGTTATCGAAAAAACAGGTCTGGGCGTAGAGGTGCAGGCGCTAACCTCGGCCCGCGAGGCGCTTGATTTTTTAACCAGTACCGGTAAATACGAGCACAGCGGGGAAATGAGCAGGCCGGGCATTATTTTTTTAGATATCAATATGCCGGGCATGAACGGATGGGAATTTATGGAAGCTTACCAGCAGTTGAGCGACAACCAAAAAGCCCGCATTGTGGTTATTATGCTTACTACATCGCTTAACAATTCTGACCGCGAACGCGCCCTGCGCGATAAAAATATTACCA
>CAJYSL010000110.1 GCA_913777515.1 uncultured Mucilaginibacter sp. | reverse complement strand
GGCTTATCTGTTCTGCCAGGTGCTGTTGGCCGGCTACCTGGTACTGCTTTTTGTATTTCGGCACATGGGGCTTAGCCACGATTTTTGGGCACTCGCGCTGGTTACTATACTTACCGGCTGGTTGATTTTTAAATCTACCTGGCAGCGTAACGAGTATTATTACTTTTTTTACTTAGATGGCGTACTCATTTTGCAGTATGTGGCCTTGGTAGTTTTTAGCTGGTTGTAATATGTCGGCCAATTATGATAATGCCTCCTGGTTTTACGAACGCCTATCTAAACTGGTGTTTGGTAATGCACAGGTCAATGCGCAAGAATACTTCTTAAATCTTATTCCGCCCCGAGCCCGTATTTTAATTATTGGCGGTGGTACCGGGCAGATTCTGGAAAGCATAGCCAAGCTTTACCCTTCAGGATTACACATCACCTACGTAGAAATATCAGCCAACATGATGGCATTATCGCGCAAACGAGATGTAGCTCAAAATGAAGTAATCTACATTACTGAGGATATCGCTCAACTATCCTTAACACAAGAGTTTGATGTAATCATCACCGCTTTCCTCTTCGACAACTTTTCTACACAGGAAATCTATAAAATCTTCCCTAAAATTCATCAAAAGCTTGTGCCTAACGGTTTATGGCTCAATACCGACTTCCAGCTAACCGGGCCAATCTGGCAAAAAGTAATGCTCAAATCGATGTACTATTTTTTCAGGATTCTAAAAGCAGTCGAAGTAGCTCGATTACCCGAAACAGAGCAGGCCTTTACAGACTATCACTATCAACTGACAGCTAAAAAGACATTCTATCGAAAGTTTATCATCACTAAAGTCTACAAAAAAAGCCACACATAGTGCAGCTCTTTATTGTAAAATATTTTATAGAAAGTCTGACGATAAGGCTTATTCGTAAGCAAATTTGTATCCTACGCCGCGTACAGTTTGCAGGTATTGCGGTGAGTCAGCGTTATTTTCAATCTTCTTGCGCAGCCTCACAATATGCATATCCAACGTACGGGTATTTACATCGGCATTGTATCCCCATACTTCCATCATCAGTTCTTCGCGGTTAATTACCTTGTTTTTGTTTTTCAGGAAATACAACAGGATACGGTTTTCTAAAATAGTTAGCTCTACCTTTCTGCCCGATTTTACCAGCAAGTGCGTATTAGGATGATGCTCCATATCGGCAAACCGATGCACCTCAGATTTATCGTTGTTTAATGAAAACTTAATCTTGCTGTCAATCATGGCCACCAGTACGTCCATGTTAAATGGTTTGGTGATATAATCAGATACGCCAAAATTATACGCCTCAATTTTATCAATATCCTGCGCTTTAGCGGTCATCATAATTACCAGTTTGTCAAACCCTTTCTGCCTGATGTTGCTGCACACCTCTGACCCCTGCTTGCCGGGTAACATCCAGTCCATCAATACGATGTCGGGCATGTTTTCCAATATTATTTTTTCGGCATCAGTACCATTGGCAGCCTCTAATACCTTATAGCCTTCGCTCTCCAGCCGCTCAGCAACTAAAAAGCGCAAGTTTTCGTCGTCCTCAACAAGGGCAATCTTTATTTCTGTATTCATGATTTAATTTTCATAAGGCAGGGTTACTATAAACTCCGAGCCTTCGTTAACTTTACTTTTCACCTGCAAGTCTCCGTTCATAAAGTTAACCAGTTCTTTACAAAAAGCCAAACCCAAGCCCACGCTCCCGTTTTGGTTGTACTGGTTTTCGATACGGTAAAACTTCTTAAATACGTTATTAATTTCGCTTTTGGGTATCCCAATGCCTTTATCAGTAAACGAAAAATTTATATTTCTTTTTTCAAAAGCTATCCGGATAAAGAGTTCCTTTTGCCCCGGATTAGAATATTTATAGGCATTCTCAATCAGGTTCTGAAATATACTGCCCAACAAAACAGGGTCGGTATAAAAGTTATATACACCCGCCACCGCGTAGCCCAACTTAAAATCCGGATACTTGATACTAAACGTATTGATATATTTTTGAACAAACTGCTCAAGGTTAATCTCCTCTTTGTTCAGTTTAATAGACCGGTTTTCGATTTGGGTAAAAGAGAGCAGCTTGTTCATCAACTCGTTCAGCTTGTCTGCTTCCTCATCCAGTATTTTACCGTAATGCTTGCGTTGCCGCTCGGTAAGTTCGCCATCGCCGCGCAGGTTGGAACCGGCTATTTTTATAACGCTTACGGGCGTTTTAAACTCGTGAGTAAAGTTGTTGATAAAATCGTACTGTAGTTTAAAGAGCTTGAGGTTGGTATTCAGGTTACGATAAATCAACCAACCGATGAGCACCATAAACACATAAATTAACAGCACAATGCCCGCAATAGGCGCAAAACGCCGGTTAACTTCGGCATCCAGGTGGACTTTTTCAGAATTGAAGTAAATCTTATAGTCCGCAAATGCTCCCGGAAACGCTACCTCGGTACGCAGTTCATTGTCATTGGCGTTTAGCGGGTCGTATACCACCGGTTGTATCGCGATATGCTGGTATAACTCCGGATGGGTATTTTTGACTTTTAGTGCAAATACATCCAGCAAAAACGTCATCATGTTTTGCTTGTACAACGCACGGGTGCGCCTGCCCTTTTGCAACTCACGGTAGCTTCTTATTTCTTCGCGGCGGGGTATATTCAGGTAACTGATTTTGCTTGGCTGTACGTCATAAAATGTTCTATATATCTCATCTTGTGTGGGTACACGAGAAGTATCGGCTGTTGCAATATAAGAATTAAGCTTCGCAGTCATCGTCCTAAAATCTTCATTGGCTACATCGGTAACCAGCCGCTTCCCTATTACTCTTTTTGCGTTTGGCTTATATTCATAAACAGCCTTCATGGAAATGTCCATACCGTTACCGGTAAAGTTTTCCGGCTTGCTGCCTACGGTGATTTCATTGTACCTGATGGATTTAACAAAACTGTAATCATCAAATACCGAACGGGCATAATTGCCCGCCGAGGCAGAATCCAAGAAACCCTGATAAGAAGTTATCTCAGGTATCCGGTTCTGAAAAAAGTCGTTGTACGGTTTAATAGCCCTTTCCAATACATCCAGTTTACGCAGATTAAATTCATTTTCTACATAGCGCGACGTAAGATTATAAGCAATAATGAGGGCGATGAAAAGCGTTACCGTAATCAGTACCAAAAAGGCAGCAATCAGCGAAAAGTTTTTCCGGTAAACGTTTTTGTGGGCTCCTGCCGTCATTACTGTTTAAGGCTTAACTTTCAGGTAGTCTTCTAAAAAGCGCTCAATCTGGGCATACATATCCATACGGTTATGCTCACTCCGAAAAGAATAGCGTTCGTTAGCCTTTAAAACATAACGGATGGGCACATTACGTTTCTGTATTTCCCTTACAAACTGGTTAATCTCGCTGATATTGGCCCGTGGGTCTTTGGCGCCCTGGAACATCAAAACCGGAGATTTGATTTTTTCGGTATGGAACACCGGCGAAATTGCCCTGAACAAGTTAGCATCCGTTTCGGGATTGCCTACCTGCTCGTAAGTCATTTGCAACTGCGGCTGGCGGTAAGGCGGAATGTCTTTGATATAAGTAAAAAAGTTAATCAAGCCATACTGTACAATAGCACATTTATATAGCTTAGGATAAAAAGAAACACCGTATAGCGCCGAAAATCCACCAAACCTTGCGCCCATAATGGCCACCCGTTTAGGGTCGGCTATTTTTTGCTTAATCAGCCAGTTTACGCCATCGGCAATATCGCTTTGTATTTTACCGCCCACCTGCTTGAAACCGGCGCTCCAGAATGCCTTGCCATAGCCGGTTGAGCCCCGGTAGTTTACCTGAAAAACGGCATAGCCTCGGTTAGCTAAAAACTGCACTTCGGCGTTATAACCCCATGTATTACGGTTTCGGGGCCAGTCGTGCGGCATTACCACCAAAGGGTAGTTTTCCTTTTTATTGCCCAAAGGCAATGTAAGATAGCCGTTAATGAGCATACCATCGGCTGCGCGAAATGATACCGGTTTCATGGCACATAATTCTTCGGGTTTTAAACTGGCATTTAAGTTACTCAAACGCGTTAGCTTGCCGCCGTTCCGCTCGTAGAGGTAAAATGTCCCAGGATTACGGTCGGTATAGGTGATAATGATGTATTTAGATTCGGATGTATCGCGGTCTACAAACTTAATGACGCTGCCCTTAAGTTTATTCTTCATGTCATTATAGATATCCTGCGATTCCTGATTTAAAAAAAACTTATGCGGTTTGTCGTCCTCCCAGCCCGCGTATTCCAGACGATGACTGTTGCGCGAGTAGCCATAATCCATAACATCGGCCTTATCCGTGCTGTAAACTACCTTTACCTCTTTGCCTGTTGTAGCATCTATCTCCACCAAAGCAGATTTATCGCGATTAACATTAGATAAGGCATAAAATGAGGTTCCCTTCGGAGTGATGGCAATCGGGTCGACCTTGTTTTTAAAGTTATTTTTGATGATAGGCTTAAACGGCGACTCATCGCTGGTACGGTACAAAATAGTTTCGTCAACGCCATCGGTAGCTTTGGCCAAACGTATTTTGCCGTCGTTGTCTGGGTACCATTCGGTGATGTTTCCGGGATTGGCAATGTATAGCGTCAGCAATCCACTGTTCAGGTTTAGCTTATAAACGTCGAATGTTGCCGGGTTGCGCTTGTTCATCACAATGGTGATTACGTCCGGCTCTTTACGGTTACGGTTAAGCAGCCACATCCGGGTTTTAACCTGCGTAAGCAGCGTGCGCATCTGCAAAGTTTTTACATTGAGGGCATACAAGCTAAACTCTTCGTTTTCGGCAACGTCCTGGTTAAAAACCAGTTGGTTGTTATAGGTCCAAAAATAATCTTTGATGGGATTATCAGTAAATGAGGTAGCCATACGCTCTTTACCATCGGCAAGCGACTGTATAAAAAGGTTTTGCTTTTCTTTGTACGGCTTTAAATAGGCCAGGTATTTACCGTCGGGAGAGATTTTAATAAAACTTTTTTCGGGTGTTTTAAAGAAATCACTGATAGGTATTTGTTTTTGCTCATCCTGGCACGAAAAAATTAAAGGTAACAGAACAAATAATAGCAAATACTTAAAACAACGCAACATGGTGTAATCTTCCAGCTTCTTTTTCAATCAGAACAAATTAGATAAATTTACTTGGGTACTCAACAATGTCACTACAATTTTACCCGTTAAAACAAGTGTAAATAATCGGCTAATATCGTGATTTACATCGCCTGCAATTTATTAAATTTGAATACATGAAGTTTTTTTTGCTGCTCATCATCACCGTTATTTTACAAACCGATTTGCTGCTTGCCCAGGACGATGATTTGCAGCTGGCCCGCCAGTTTACTCAAAACGGAGAGCTGCAAAAAGCATCAGATATTTATCAGCGCCTATACAAGCAGGATAATGAAACTTACTTTTCATTGTATGCTAATAACCTGATTGACCTGAAAAAGTATGATGAGGCAGAAGGCATCATCAAAAAAATGGCTCGTAAGCACCCCGAAGAGGCACAATATGCTATTACACTGGGTAAGGTTTATACCGAACAAGGCAACCGCGATAAAGCTAATGCTATTTATGACGACTTACTGAAAAAACTACCCAGTAACCCGGCGGCTATCACTGCCCTTGCCACACAATTCTACCAGTCCGAAAACGCGGATTTTGCTATTAAAATATTGCAACAGGGGCGCAAGCAACTCAACAACGACCAGTTGTTTGCGATGGAACTGCTTAGCCTTTACCGTTATAAGCGGGATAAAGCCGGGCTAACCGAAGAGTACCTAAATTTTTTACCCGGCAATCCCATTTACATCAATCAGGCAGAAAGCGTGTTGGCCACCTTGTATGACAGCCCGGCCGATTATGACCTGCTGCGTACCTCTTTATTAAAACGTTTGCAAAAAGACCCGCAGCAATTAATATACTCCAGCCTGCTCACCTGGCAATACCTGCAGCAGAAGGAGTATGACCAGGCTTTAAACCAGGCACTGGCCCTGAGCCGCCGGCAAACTAACAACAATGGTAACGACATTTTTGAGCTGTGCCAAACCCTGGTAGCTAACGAAGCTTATGATGCTGCCATCAGAGGGTACGAGTACCTGCTCACCAAAAACACACGCAATGATGAATTATATGTACCCGTAAAGATTGAGCTGGTAAATACCAAGAGCCTCAAAGTAATCACGGGGAAGTATACCCAAGCTGATTTATTAAGCTTAGAGAAAGACTACACGGATTTACTGAACGAGTTTGGCCGCACGGCCAGTACTGCTTTTGCTATGCAAAAGCTGGCCAACTTGCAGGCTTTTAAGCTGCACAAGCTTAACGAAGCGCAAAAGCTGCTGGAAGAGGCTGTCAATATTAAAAATCTTCGCCCGCAATTGCTGGCAGGCTGCAAGCTCGATTTGGGCGATGTGTATTTAATGAATAACCAGCCTTGGGAAGCAACACTCACTTATAGCCAGGTAGAAAAAGCGTATCCGGGCGCGCCGATAGCGCAGGATGCCAATTACCGCAACGCTAAGCTGGCTTATTATACCGGTGATTTTAAATGGGCTAAAGGCCAGCTTAATGTGCTTAAAGCTGCCACATCACAGCTCATTGCCAATGATGCCTTAAACCTGTCGTTGTTGATTGCTGATAATACGGTGGCCGATACCGCGGGCAATGCCCTGAAAATGTATGCCCGTGCGGATTTATGGATATTTAAAGAAGAGCAGACTAAAGCGCTGGCCACCCTCGACAGCATTGACCAGAAATATCCAAATAACTCTTTGCAAGACGATATCCTGATGGCCAAGGCCCGGATTTTAATACAGCAGAAAGACTATACTGCTGCACTGCTCCCGCTTAAAAAAATTGCCACCGAACATGCTACTGACTTATGGGCAGATGATGCAGTTTATATGCTGGGAACTCTGTATGAAGAACAACTGAACGATAAGGAAACCGCGAAAACTTATTACCAAAAAATTATCACCGATTACCCCGGCAGTGTGTGGATTGGCGATGCCCGGAAACATTTCAGAATATTGCGCGGCGATAAACCCGATAGCTCCTCATAATTTATATTTTTGTTGTGATGATTATTTACAACGAGACTTTTGTTATTGAAACAAGCGCCGAGCAGGAATGGCTGCAATGGATACAACAAGAACATATCCCTGCCGCCATGGCTACCGGTTACTTTACCGATTTTAAAATATTAACAGTACTTGACTCGCCTAACGAAGGGGTAACTTACTGCATACAGTACCTTACTAACGATTTACAACAATACGAGCTATTTAAAGAGCAACATCTGCATCACCTGCACGTACAACATCACCAGCAGTTTGAAAACCGTTATGTGCTTTTCAACAGCTTAATGAAAACTATCAACTAATTAGTATTATAATGAATGTTACAACTACAGCCATCGAAGGCTTGTTGATTATAGAACCACGCATTTTTAAAGACGACCGCGGATATTTTTACGAGAGCTACAG
>CAJYSL010000109.1 GCA_913777515.1 uncultured Mucilaginibacter sp. | reverse complement strand
AGGTTAAGTAAGGCTCACCAAATTTTTCGGCTACTTTGTTATAAGTTACATTGTGCTGCTCAAAACGTTTCAGCCAAAAATCAAAACTGTTTTCGGGTACTGAATAACCAATTTCGGTAGCCTGACGGCTGCCTCTCCGGCCGGCCATGATGTTTTCCCAAGGGAAGAAGGTTAATATTGTACCGGGCGAACCTTGTTCGTCGCCATAGTATAAGTGGTAGGTTTCAGGGTCGTCGAAGTTTACTGTTTTTTTAACCAGTCGCAGACCTAATATTTTTGAATAGAAATTATAATTACGTTGGGCATTACCGGCAATAGCGGTGATATGATGGATGCCGTTTATTGAATTTTCCATGGTGTTCAAATTTTTTAATTTATGATGATGGTTTTGTGATTACTTAGTGAGATTGGGTGCGTTGCTTAATCTTTTCCCAGTTGGTTTGCAGATACTTTACGCTCATGCATAAAGCAGCCGATATTTGCATCGGACTACTGTCCGGGAAACCTAAAGCGATGATGTGGGCAACTACTTTCATTGTTTTGTTGTTTGATGATTCAAATGTCGGCACTACCGTACGGTTTACTCTTAACGTACATTAAGAAATAATTTTGGGTGCATTTTTTCTTCTTTCTATTGGTGTTCCCTAAAACCATTAAAAGCAAAACGGCCCTGCCTTTTTAAAAGCAGAGCCGTTTTAGCTTGTATAATAATATACTGATTAGATCACTTTGATTTCGACCCTCCGGTTAAGGCTGCGGCCTTCTTCGGTGGTGTTGTTGGTTAATGGTTTGCTTTCGCCCCATCCTTTAACTTCCAGGTTAGCACCGTTAATGCCGGCATTGGTCAGATATCCTTTTACAGCGTTTGCACGGTCCTCAGACAATGACTGGTTATGAGCAGCGCTGCCTTCAGCTGATGAATGTCCATTTATCATAAATTTGGCGTTCGGGTCTTTTTTCATCTCGGCTACAATTTTATCCAGCGTACCGTAAGAACTTGTTTTCAGCACACCCGAGTTAAATTCGAACTGAATATTACTGAAGTTAAAGTTTGGCGCTACTGGTGGCGGAGCCGGTTCTTCTTTTGGTGGTTCGGCAGGCTGAGCTGGTGGCGTTGGCGGCGGGGCCGGTGCTGCCGGAGCAGGCTCGGCAGGTTTTACTATGGCTTTTTTGGTTTTGCATGATGTCACGGTTAAAGCAGCACATAAACCGGCCAGCAGAATAGTTTTTGTTGATAATTGCATAGGGATATAGTTTGCGTAAAAATAAAACTTACGGCTATAAAACCGTAAGTACACAACAGTGTAACGACAGTTGTACCTACTTAATTGCAAACGCCAGACGAAAATAAGGGTTGAATTTGTGATATCTATAGCAATCTTTGCATTTACACCAATACGCTTATTACTTCTCTATCAATAATTTATAGAGCAGGCCTAACATCTAAACTTTAATTATTCGAAACATAAAACAGATGGCACATAACATGCGCAACAAATTAGTTACGAGATTATATAGGCTTTAACAAACTCAGCAAATCGCTTTGCGAAAGCTGGCTAATAGGATTACCCGAACTGATTAAGATTTCGCTGATTTCCCTTTTGCTTTGCTGCAAAATCATCATTTTTTCTTCGACTGTATCAGGGCAAATCAGGCGCACGGCTACCACATTTTTCTTTTGCCCGATACGGTAAATACGGTCGATGGCCTGGTTTTCAATAGCTGGGTTCCACCAGGGTTCCATCAGGTACACATAATCAGCAGCGGTTAAATTCAGTCCCGAGCCGCCGGCTTTCAGGCTCACCAAAAATACCCGAACTTCGTCGTTTTCCTGAAAATCGTTTACCACAGCTTCGCGGTTGCGGGTACTGCCGGTAAGCATAGTGTAATGGATATCTTGTTTTCGCAATTCTTCGGCAATCAAATCCAGCATCCCCACAAATTGCGAAAACACCAATATTTTATGCTGGCGCGATTTACTTTGGATTTGCTCCATCAAGGTGTCAATCTTAGCCGATACTTTACCCGGCAACTTCTCGCCTTTAATCAGCAACGGCGAATCGCAGATTTGCCGTAAGCAGGTAAGCCCTTTAAGCACATACATTGACTTTTTAGGTAACTCTTCCTGCGTAGTGGCCGAAATAAACTCCCGGAACTCTTTTTCGTATGCATCATATACTTTACGCTGCTCATCCTGCATGGCGCAGTATAAAATCATCTCTGTTTTTTCGGGCAGTTCGGCCGCTACCTCATCTTTAGTGCGCCGCAGAATGAATGGGCGGATTTTTTGCTGCAACTCATAGGTGCGTTTATCTACCTTAAACTTATCAATGGGTTGCGAGTAAATATCTTTAAAATACTGCTTGCTGCCCACCAAGCCCGGACAGGCAAACGATAACTGGCTAAACAAATCGAATGTGTTGTTTTCGATAGGCGTACCGGTAATGGCTATCTTGTTGCGCGATTGCAGCAGCCTCACCGCCTTGTACCGCTGCGAGCCGGGGTTTTTAATATTTTGCGATTCATCTAAAAATACATAGTTAAAGTGATGTTCTTTCAGATAGCTGATATCAGCCAGCAGTGTACCATACGAGGTAATTACTAATTCGTAATCGCCAAGATGCTCGGTAGTTTTTTGGCGCTCGGCCCCATAAATGGTATGCACTTTAATAGATGGCGCAAAGCGCTGCAACTCAGCTTGCCAGTTAAAAATGAGCGAGGTCGGTACCACCAACAGATTATTATTGCGGCTTACCTTTTGGCGCTGCAATAAAATAAAAGCTATAATCTGTATGGTTTTGCCCAGGCCCATGTCATCAGCCAGGCAACCGCCAAAATTTAAATCATCTAAAAAGTTAAGCCAGTTTAAGCCCTCTTGCTGGTAATGCCGCAATTCTGTTTTCAGACCCAGAGGAACGGCGACCATTTTATTCACATCAAACTCGGCTAATTTTTGGCGATAGGTCTTAAGTTCCTGTTTTACCTCCTCGTCCAGCATGCCATCATCATACCACTCGGTAATGGCGGTATAATTGGTTTTGGCGGTTTGCAGCGTATCGTCACTAACAACTTCGCCGGCATTAAAGTATTTAGAGAACTGCTCAATCCATTCCTTAGGCAATATGCCCAGGGTACCATCGTCCAGTTGCACAAACTTGGTTTTGTTGCGGATAGCTTTATGCAAATGCTTTAAAGAAACTTTACGCTTACCGAAGCGTGCGTTAATCACCGTGTTAAACCAGTTGATGCCGCTCAGCACCTTTACATCTATTTTTACTTTATGAGGGTTGAGCTTGTTGCCGCTCAGTTCGTTAAACCCTAATATAGTAATGTCATTGGCAAACCACTCTTCAAAGGCATTTAAAAACCAGTTCTCGTCTAAAAACCGGCGTTTGTGCAGGTAAAAATATTGCAGGTCATCCGTCAACTGCTCTTCAAAATATTGATGTTGCTTGAGCAGCATGGCTGTAAATTGCAGCTCAGCATCATTATCCCTACGCACAG
>CAJYSL010000108.1 GCA_913777515.1 uncultured Mucilaginibacter sp. | reverse complement strand
TACGTTGCTGACTCGTTAAAATAATACAGGAGGTTAACAAGATGGATATTATATTAAAACAAGACGTTAAAAACCTCGGCGAGAAAGACGAAGTAGTAAAAGTAAAAGCTGGTTACGGCCGTAACTTTTTAATCCCTAAAGGTTTTGGTATTCTGGCAACGGAATCAGCACGTAAAGTGTTAGCCGAAAACCTGAAACAAGCTCAGTTTAAACAAGACAAAATCCGTAAGGATGCTGACGATTTAGCTGCTCGTTTAGAAGGTATTAAATTAACTATCGGCGCTAAAGCCGGCGAAAGCGGTAAAATCTTTGGTGCTATCAACACTATCCAGGTGGCTGATGCTTTGAAAAAACAAGGATTTGAAGTTGACCGTCGTCGTATCACTTTCAACGAGGAGCCTAAATTTACAGGCGAATACACTGCTATTTTAAACTTACACAAAGAAGTTAAAGTACAGGTTCCTTTTGAAGTTGTAGCTGAGTAATTTCAGTTCCGGGACCGGCTGATAATTTGGAAGCCACCGGATATACAAATATTTAAAAAAAGTGTTTAGTGAGAGCTAAACACTTTTTTTATGTAAGTAACTTTACCCCGTTTTATTCCCCTTTTTAATTAAACATCCGTATACATTTTATGGGTATTGGTAAGCTCATCTGGCGTTTTGTAAAAATCTTTATCATTGCCTTTGTTGGTTTCACATTTTTGTGGGTGCTGTTTTATCGCTTTGTAAATCCGCCCATTACCTGGCTTATGATTACCCGTGGCTTTGAGCGTAAGGCCGCCGGTAAAAACTGGAAAATTGATAAGCACTGGAAAGATTTCGACGAGATTTCCATTAACATGAAAAGGGCAGCCATTGCGGGTGAAGACCAATCGTTTTTAGAGCACAACGGTTTTGACTTTAAAGCTATACAACACGCCATCAGCAAAAACCGTAACAGCAAAAAGGTAATTGGCGGCAGCACCATCTCTCAGCAAACGGCTAAAAATGTTTTTTTATGGCCGGGCCGCTCTTACATCCGTAAAGCTTTTGAGGCTTATTTTACCATGTTGATGGAGGTGCTATGGAGTAAGCAACGCATTATGGAAGTTTACCTGAATGTAATTGAAATGGGCGATGGCATTTACGGTGCCGAAGCTGCCGCACAGAACTACTTTCATAAACCGGCTGCAAACTTAACCAAGCGCGAGGCAGCAGCTATTGCTGCCATATTCCCGAGCCCGCTAAAACGGTCGGCCACCAACCCTACCCGCTTTTTGCGCCATCGCCGGTATTTAATCTTGATGAATATGCGCCGCTTGGGTCCGTTGGATTTTTAAAATAGGGCTACTTTATTAATAAAAATATTTTGAAGATACGCATGACAAACGGTGACGTATCTTCAAACTCGTGGCCTGGGTTATGTTGATACCAGATAAACTTACTGCATAATCGCCTACTGCTACCATTCATAATCCAAAATCAACCATTGGGCCGAAAGTAGCTTAATCAGGCCGACTCTTGCCGTACTTTTAAAGTATGGCAACACAACCTATCATCACTGTTAAAAACCTGGTAAAACAATACGCCGGTTTTACTGCCGTACAAGGCATCAGCTTTGACGTTTACGAAGGCGAAATTTTCGGACTGCTTGGTCCCAACGGTGCGGGCAAAACCACCACGCTCGAAATTATTGAAACCCTGCGTACCAAAACATCGGGCGAGGTTATGGTGGACGGTTTCTCGGTTGACCAGCAAGCCGACGAAATTAAACAACGCATAGGCGTGCAGTTACAGGCCGCAGGCTACTACCCCGGTCTTAACCTGATTGAACTCCTCAACTTATTTGCCGGGCTTTACGGCGTGCGCATCAACCCTATGGAAGTGCTGCAAAAGGTAGCGCTTACCGATAAAGCAAAAACGCAATACAAAAACCTATCGGGTGGACAAAAACAGCGGTTCTCTATCGCTACAACACTAATCAATAATCCGCGCATCATATTTTTGGATGAGCCTACTACCGGCCTCGATCCTCAAGCCCGCCGTAATTTATGGCAGCTCATCCGCGACATCCGCAACGCCGGCACCACCGTTATGCTAACCACCCATTACATGGACGAAGCCGAAGAACTATGCGACCGCGTTGCCTTTGTTGACGGTGGCCGCGTTATTGGCATCAATACCCCCGACAATTTTATTGACGAACTTGTCGCCCGCGGATTTGAACGCCCCAAACAAGTAAAGCAAGCTAACCTGGAGGATGTATTTATTAATCTTACGAAAGCCCCCCAGCCCCCTAAAGGGGGAGCAACTACACAAGATGCTCATTGATTTTTCGATAGTACCAAATAAAATATCTCAATCTAACTCTTATGAAACCATATAATAACCTTCGCGCTACCTTAGCTATTACCAAAGCCAGTTTACGGTCTATATTCCGGAGTCCATCGGCGGTGGTGTTTAGCTTGCTGTTTCCATTAATCTTTATAGTCATATTTGCTAATATTGGCGGTGGGGCCGTTAGTATCGACGCTGGCTTGGCTAAAAACGCTGACACGCTCAATCCGATTTACCAAGTATTAAAAAACTACAACGTTATTAACCTAAGGAAAGACCTGCCTGCATCCGACATGCAGAAAAACCTGAACAAAGGTAGCCTGGATGCCATTATCAATATCCGCAGAAACAACGGCCTGCCGGCTTATACACTCGATGTCACTTTTACCGCAGCATCGCAAGAAAAAGGTAATATGCTTCGGTCTATGCTCAAGAGTTTGCTGTACCAGTTTAATACCCAGGCCGACCCGAATGCGCAGCCCAAGGTAGCAGAGCTAAAAGAAACCACGGTAAAGGGCCGCGAATCCAAATACATTGATTTTATATTACCGGGGCAGTTAGGTTTTTCGTTACTGAACATCGGTGTGTTCGGGACCGCTTTTGTATTTTTAAGCTTACGCCAGACCCTCGTCATCAAACGCTTTTTTGCGACACCGGTTAAAAAGTACAGCATCATTTTAGGCGAAATGCTGGCCCGCGTTGCCTTTGCGCTATTGGGTGCTATTATCATTATTAATATAGGCCATTATGCCTTTGGCTTTACTTTGGTTAATGGTATGGCTACCGTGCTTAACATGCTGCTATTAGCTTTCATAGGGTTAGTGGTGTTTATGGGCTTCGGATTCATTATCTCCGGACTGGCCCGCAACGAAACCAGTGTGCCGCCGTTATCCAACATTATTACCCTTCCCCAGTTCCTGTTATCAGGCACTTTCTTTTCTACAGCTGCATTCCCTAAATGGCTGCAGCCAGTGAGCAACATTTTGCCGCTTACCCATTTAAACAATGCCATGCGGAAGATTGCCTTTGAGGGTGCCGGGTTGGCTGATGTTACACATCAGTTGCTCATCTTGTTATTGTGGGGTATTATAGTCTATGCCATCGCTATTAAAACTTTTAAATGGGAATAGTTAATATTAATTTAACATACACAATTACTACTATCTTTGCGCTCCTGTTAACAAAATATTAACAATGCGCTTTAAAATCCTGGTACTCTTTTCTATTCTATTATGTACAAACATATCAACAAAAGCGCAAGGGCAATTTTCGGGGACTGGCAGTTGGAACATCGTTACAATTAACTTGCCGGGTAATACACAACACCGATGGGGTGGTTACTTTGAAGCACAAAACCGGAATTATGGTGTAGCCAGCAATTTTTATTACTACGAATTAAAAACAGGTATTAGTTATAATTTTGACAATAATAGCTTTGTTTTGCTGGGCACCGGACGTTATACCACTTACGGATTTAATGCCGTAGATGACGGACCACAAATTACCGAAACACGCTTTTGGGAACAGTTTACCACTAATCATTATATCAGCAGGCTGAAACTTGAGCACCGTTATCGCATTGAACAGCGTTGGCTAAATACAGGCTATCGGAACAGGTTCAGATATCGTTTAACTGCTACCCTACCTTTAAACAAGCCCAAGCTGGAACAAGGTACTTTGTTTGCCGCCGTATTTGCGGAAGTGTTTTTCAATAACAAACAACCTACTTTTGAACGCAACCGCTTTTCGCCATCGTTAGGCTATAAGTTTACAAAGCCTTTTACTTTTCAGGCTGGCTTTATTAACCAGCGCAACTATGCCATCAATAACAGCGACGATAAGAACTATCTGATTTTAACGGCTACCTATAATCTTCAACGCCTATAATATTTTGCAATTAAACTCAAGCTATCACCGCTGATGTTAAGTTATTGTAAACAAAACACTAAGTATTCACTTTTAGCATTTTTAATATCATATTTTGCGCTTATCTTAGCGCGCAATTAAAAGTGTACCTATACATTTAGCAAAACTTGATAATTTTATGAGCTTAATAATTAATGTACATGCCCGCCAGATTTTAGACTCGCGCGGCAACCCAACCGTAGAGGTTGAGGTTTTAACCGAAAATGGTGCTTTAGGCCGTGCTGCTGTACCATCGGGTGCATCAACCGGTGCGCACGAAGCTGTTGAACTGCGCGACAACGACAAAAGCAAATATATGGGCAAAGGCGTTTTACAGGCAGTTGCCAATGTAAACGACAAGCTGGCCAAAGAACTGCAAGGCATGGATGTTTTTGAGCAAAATGCAATTGACAAGTTAATGCTCGAAATTGATGGTACTGCTAACAAAGGTAACTTAGGCGCTAACGCTATTTTAGGTGTTTCTTTAGCCGTGGCTAAAGCTGCAGCACAAGAAAGCCGCCAGCCTTTATACCGTTACGTAGGTGGTGTTAACGCTAACACCTTACCTATCCCGATGATGAACATTGTTAACGGTGGTTCACACTCTGATGCTCCTATCGCTTTCCAGGAATTTATGATTATGCCGGTAGGCGCTCCTTCATTCTCTGAAGCTTTAAGATGGGGTACTGAGGTTTTCCATAACCTGAAAAAAATTCTTCACGACCGTGGTTTATCTACCGCTGTAGGTGACGAAGGTGGCTTTGCTCCTACTTTCTCTGGTACTGAAGATGGTGTTGAAACTATTTTACAAGCTATTGAAAAAGCTGGCTACAAACCGGGCGAAGATATCTTCCTGGCGTTTGACTGTGCTGCTTCTGAGTTTTACGAGGGTGGCAAATACAACTACGCTAAATTTGAAGGCGAAAAAGGCGCCGTACGTACCAGCGCCGAGCAGGTAGAATACCTGGCAGAATTAGCTGCAAAATATCCAATCATCTCTATCGAAGATGGCATGGCCGAGGATGATTGGGATGGCTGGAAATTATTAACCGAAAAAATTGGTGATAAAGTACAATTAGTAGGTGACGATTTGTTTGTAACCAACGTAACCCGTTTACAACAAGGTATTGATAACGAAACCGGTAACTCTATCCTGGTTAAAGTAAACCAGATTGGTTCGTTAACCGAAACTATCAATGCAGTTACTTTAGCACAAACCAACGGTTACACTTCGGTAATGAGCCACCGTTCTGGCGAAACTGAAGATGCAACCATCGCCGACTTAGCGGTTGCTTTAAACTGTGGTCAGATTAAAACCGGTTCGGCTTCACGTTCGGACAGGATTGCAAAATACAATCAGTTACTGCGCATCGAAGAAGAATTAGGCGCCAACGCAAAATTCATTGGTAAAGACTTCAAATTTTTGAAGAAAAGACAAAAATAATTGGCAGCATTTACTGCCTGTAACAACGAAAGCCGCTTACTTAAGCGGCTTTCGTTGTTTATATACTATTGTTAGTTTTTACTGTATGTGAATCAATCAGTAAACTTATGTACGATATCAAATAACTCTGTCAGTTCAAAAGGCTTCTTTAAATACCCATCGGCCATGCCGGCTTCGGTTACTTCCTTTATATTACTTACGGCTGATACAATTACAATAGGAATGTGACTGGTAGCCGGGTTTGATTTTAACTCCTTGCTCAATTGCTGACCATTAGCATCACTTTTCCAATCTGTCAGCCAGTTATCCAGTAAAATCAAATCAGGATTAATCTCGTTCAGCCGTTTTAAAATCTTGGCATCTTCCGAATCAATTACCTCATACTGATGTTCTCTTAGAGCATATATTATAGTGTCTCTGATGTCTTTATCATCTTCAATAAGCAGAACTTTTTTAGCCATGGCAGGATCGGGATATTACATTTAGTTTAAGTAAAGCGATTACGGGTTTGATGCGTCCCACATCAAAACCGTAATCTTCGTTTCATTAATTAACAACCATAAACGGGGATTTTGTTTTAAAATAAAGCGCTAAAACGCGGTTTATTTTAAAACCCGCCTGTATTTAATACAACTTTAGGGCGTTTAAAATAGCCGGGTTAATACTTTAATTTTGGCCGGTTCGGCAAGCAATACCGGCGACACGCGGGTAAAGTGCTTATAATGAACAGCATCCTGATGGTGCTTAAGCGCTTGCTCGTCCTGCCACTCCTCGATGATGACATAGCGACAACGCTCTTCGTTGTACTGATATAATTCGTAAGACAAGCATCCGGGGTCGTTGATGGATGCTTCGACCAGTCTTTTTAATTCCTGCTCAAAGGTTTCTTCTGCATCTAAATTACAATGCAAAACAGCTATTAGTTTAACACTCATCACTTAGTCGGTTATATAATGCTATAACCAACCGTATAATCATTTGTTCAGTATATGAGCAACAATATCAGCCTTGCAGATAGCATACGCGGCACCTGGGTTCATAGCTTTCTTTTTCGCCCAGCAACACCCGGCTTTCATCGGGCACCAGGCGGTAAGAGTAATGGGCGGGGTTACCGCACTTTACACAAACAGCTTGTACCTTGGTAACCGACTCGGCCATAGCAATAATGGCTGGCATAGGGCCAAAAGGTTTGCCCCGGTAATCCATATCCAGGCCGGCCACAATAACCCTCACACCGCGGTTAGCCAGTATGTTACAAACATTGGGCAGTTCGTCATCAAAAAACTGGGCTTCGTCAATACCCACTACTTGCACGTGGCTGCCTAATAGCAAAATGGCTGATGAATTATCAACCGGGGTACTCGGAATGCTGGTTTGATTGTGCGATACGATAGCCATTTCATCGTAACGGGTATCAATTTTAGGCTTAAAAATTTCTACCTGCAAACGGGCAATTTGTGCACGGCGTAAACGGCGAATTAGTTCTTCGGTTTTACCCGAAAACATCGACCCGCATACTACTTCAATACTCCCGCCATGCTCACTTCGCCTTTTAAAAACATCTTCACTAAACAGCATTCTTAAACCTTTAAAGCCGGCTAATATCAGAATTATATCTTACTTTTGAATAGGGACATTTTCAACATCACACTTCATGAAACAGCAAGAGATACTAAAAAAGATAAGCCATATACTTCATGAACTCAACGAACAGTTCGATTATCTGCAGACTGCAGAGACGAACCTGAACGACCTGGAACTGGAACTTTTTGCAGCTAACGCCAAATTTTTAACAGACCATACCGAGATATTACGCAAAATTAATCTGCAAAATCAGCATACGGTTATCGGTCTGCCCGAGCATACCGAAAGCCAGGAATCTGCTTTTGTGAATACCACCGTTCCGATAGTAATTGAGGAACCCGTGCAGCCTATTGAAGAAGCGCCGCTACCACCACTGTCTGAAAAAGCTTTGGCTTTTGACTCCTACGTCCCGCCCGAAGACGAACCAACACCTTCGGCTCCGGCTTTTATTAAAGAGCCCGTTAACGAGACAATTATTACTAACGAACCAGAGGTCGCCGAAACTGCACCCGAAATAAACATTGAACCGGCAACCACGCAAGATACGTTCGGCTTTGTACGTACCGCGCCGGATGTAAGCAGCAACCAGCATACTTTCGGCATCAGCAGCACTCACACCGAAGAAGAGAAGCCACCACACGTAAACCTGAATGAGGAAATCATCCCGCAGGAAGGAGTCTTTAGTTTTTCAACAGCCATTCAACATGCAGATAAAACGCCTGAGCCTGAAGTTAAGCCTGAACCGGTACAAGAGTTTAAAACTCATGAACTATCTGCCGAACCCGCCGCTGCTCCGGTAACACCTCACATTAATACTGAACCTGTAATACCTCCGGTAGCCGAACAGCCGAAAGCTGAGCCTGAGCAGCCGCTAACATTAAACCAGCGCTTATCGGCCCAATTACAACAACAGCAGCCGGCCCAAAGCGCCGGATATAATAGTCCCGCCGCTGTGACAGACATTAAATCAGCTATCAATCTGAATGATAAAATGCTGTTTGTAAAAGACCTTTTTAATGGTTACAGCCTGGCTTACAGTGAAGCGGTAGAATTATTGAACCGCTGCAAAAACTTTGACGAGGCTGATCGCTTTTTGCGCTCAAACTACGTGGCCAAAAATAATTGGGCGGCTAAGCCCGACACAGTTGATAAGTTTTACATGATTTTACATCGCCGTTTTTCTGCATAAATTTTCGTTGCTATCATATTTTAGAGCCATACTTACCTTGCTTATTATGGCTCTACTTTTTAAATACATAGCAATAAAATTTCTCCGGGATAAATATTTTGCCTATTTTTAAATCGAGATTAATATTTTAAACCTTTAATACAACAATCTCGTATAAAGAACAATTCAACAGCCAACCCTTTCATTTTATAGTAAACGTTATTGACAATACAGATACTTAGTAACCCCTTTTACTGTTTATAAATGAAGTTTAAACTATTTGTGCTGGTACTTTTTTTCCAGGTATCGGTAGGTAAATCTCAAAACTGGGACGTAAGCTTACTGTCTAAATTTAACCCTAACAACGGCCGCGAAAATGCCGGTTGGAGATTTGTATCCAACAACGCCATTATGGTGTCGGCCGCTACACCGTTAGCGTTAATGGCAGCGGGTATTGCCACACACGACCAAAAGTTAAAGCAAACTGCGCTTAATACAGGTATTACGCTGGTAGGCAATACTGCCATTACCATGCTGATGAAAAACACCATACAGCGTCAGCGGCCTTTCGTTACCTGGGGCGATAAAATCATGCTCCAGGGCAATACCTCCCCTACCGATTATTCTTTCCCATCAGGGCATACCTCGACGGCGTTTGCCGTAGCCACCTCGGTGAGTTTGGCTTACCCAAAATGGTATGTTATTGCGCCGAGTTTTG
>CAJYSL010000107.1 GCA_913777515.1 uncultured Mucilaginibacter sp. | reverse complement strand
ATGAAAGCCATCCGGGTAAAGAGGTTTTATTAGTGACTGCCAAACATCATTTTAAGGATACTACCAACACCAGCAACCTGTATTACCAGCAACGTTACAACTCGCAGGATGCCGACCAAACGGTTACGGTTTTGCTATATCTGCAATCAAAAATCGCAGACCCATCTGGCCACTGGACAATTGAACGGGTGATTGATTTATTGATGCTCGACAAACTTGCCGACAAATCACTTATCAAATTATCTAATGGCGAGACCAAACGCCTAAGACTGGCTTCAGCTTTACTGGCAAACCCGGCAGTTTTACTATTGGACGACCCTTTGGCCGGGCTGGACTACGAAACACAGCAGCGTTTTGATAGTTTATTGCAGCAAATTATTGACAGCGGCATCACCGTTGTAATGGCTGGCAGTGGTTTTGAGATACCCTCCGCCATTAAACATGTAGCCGTGATGGAGCATGGCACTATTGCTCAAACTTTACCTGCTGTTGAATTTGTACCGCCTTCGCAGGAACAAGCCTCTGCCTTTTCGCTGAGTTCTTTGTCAGGTTTGCTTCAGCAATATAAAGTCAATCAGTATGAGCAAATCGTCAGCATGGAAAACGTCAACATCCATTATGGCGAAGTTACCGTATTGAACGATATCAACTGGCTGGTGAAATCGGGCGACCGTTGGGCGTTGTTTGGGCACAATGGTGCCGGAAAATCGACTTTATTAAGTTTAATCAATGGCGACAACCCGCAGGCTTATGCTAACCATATTGTTTTGTTTGACCGCAAGCGCGGAAGTGGCGAAAGTATTTGGGAGATTAAGCGCAAAATTGGTTTTCTCTCGCCCGAATTTTACCAATATTTTCCGACTGACCAATCTGCACTGCAGGTAGTTGAGTCGGGGTATTATGATACCCAAGGCTTGTTCAGGCCAAGTCAGCCAGCTAAAGCTGCCAAAGCAATGGATTGGCTCAAAGCCTTACAAATTGAACAATATGCCAGGCAACGGCTCAAAAATATGCCGGCCAGTGCGCAAAGGCTTTGCTTGCTGGCTCGTGCGCTTATTAAATCGCCCGATTTGTTAATCCTGGATGAACCTTGCCAAGGGCTGGATAAACAACAGCGGGTCCATTTCAACCAATTAATTGATGCCATTGTGAGACAGACCGGAATAACTTTGATTTATGTAACGCATTACATCAATGAGTTGCCGAAAAGTATTGACAAGATAATTACTCTGCAAGGTGGCCGAATTTTAAATATTGAAAAATAGTAAATAACTATCACTGCCATATCATATTGCCTGCCTTTAAATAGATAAATTGCCTTTATGGCTTAATGCCCGTATCTTTGTATATGAACACTGCCGATTTACTGCAACGTGCGCTTCAGTTCGATTTTTTGAGCATGGAGGAAGGCGTTTATTTATACCACAACGCCTCTACCGCCGAGCTGATGTATACTGCCAACGAACTTCGTAAAATCCAAGTTCCGCATGGCAAAGTTACCTGGCAAATTGACCGTAACGTAAACACCACTAACGTTTGTATTGCTAACTGCAAGTTTTGTAACTTCTTCCGCCGCCCCGGGCATGCGGATAGCTACATCACTGATATTGAAACCTACAAGCAGAAGATAGAAGAAACTTTCCGCTACGGCGGCGACCAGTTATTATTGCAAGGCGGCCACCATCCAGATTTAGGTTTGGCTTTTTATGCCGACTTGTTTAAACAACTCAAAGAGCTTTACCCTACTCTAAAATTACACTCGCTTGGTCCGCCCGAGATTGCGCATGTGGCCAAGTTAGAGGGCATGAGCCATATTGACGTACTGACCGCTTTAAAAGAAGCCGGTTTAGACTCATTACCAGGTGCAGGTGCCGAAATATTGAACGACCGGGTACGTCGCCTGATTTCAAAAGGCAAATGCGGCGGCCAGGAATGGCTGGATGTAATGCGTGCGGCACACAAAATAAACCTGCCAACATCGGCAACCATGATGTTTGGCCACGTCGAAACTATTGAGGAGCGTTTTGAGCACCTGGTTTGGATACGACAAGTACAATCTGAAAAACCCGAAGGTCATTACGGTTTTACCGCGTTTATTCCGTGGCCTTTCCAAGATGACGGTACATTGTTAAGAAAAGTGCGCGGTATTACCAATAACGTAACTGGTGATGAATACCTTAGGATGATTGCCTTAAGTCGTATCATGCTGCCCAACGTAAAAAATATACAAGCCTCATGGTTAACAGTAGGTAAACAAGTCGCCCAACTTTGTCTGCATGCCGGCGCCAACGATTTTGGCTCTATCATGATTGAAGAAAACGTAGTGTCAGCCGCAGGAGCGCCCCACCGCTTTACTGCGCAAGGCATTCAAAATTCTATCCGCGAAGCGGGCTTCGAACCACAATTACGCAACCAGCGTTACGAATGGCGCGAAATGCCGGAGCAACTGGAGGAACAGGTGATTCTTTATTAAAAGACAACGAACAGTATTTGAAAAGCCGCTTTGAGAGTATTAAAGCGGCTTTTTTTGTATCGGTCAAAATCTTAATGCGAACCAACCATTCTGAGAGGAAAAAAGTTGAAAAACGAAAAAGGGCACTACCATGAGTGCCCCTTAAATTTAAGTTTATGTTAGTATTTTAAAATGTAAAATCCTCTTCGGTTGCACCGGCTACACCGGCAGCTTTGGTGATTTCGTTTAACTCGCTGTACTCGTAGCGTTTCTCAACCACTTCCTGATTAGCTTTGATATAATCAACCGTGTCTTTCAAACCTTCGGCAAATTTTTCAAAATCTTCTTTGTAAAGAAAAATTTTGTGCTTTACAAACACACCATCTTCCAAACGCTTCTTGCTCTCAGTAATTGTGATGTAATAGTCGTTTGAACGTGTTGCTTTTACATCAAAAAAATAAGTTCTTTTACCAGCCCTTACTTTCTTCGAGAATACCTCATCCCGCTCTCTGTTTTCGAAATCTCCCATGTGTTTAAAAGTGTTGTATTAGTTTGATTGCATAAATATAAACAAATTTTAATACCGCAACACCTTTTGTAATATTTGTGGAAAAAATTTCAAACTGTTAATAACTTCGTTTGTATCTCCGCAATTGCGTTACCAGAAACGGAAATTCGAGACCTTTGACAGCATTAAATACGCTCATTGAAAACAAACGTATTTAAACTAACATCTATTTTAAATACACGTAAGTAATGCCGTCTCCCCCCCTGTCAGCATGCTCGTCTTCCATATGACTCACCTGGTCGTATTTTTTAAGATAACCACGGATAAGCTTGCGCAATATGCCATCACCTTTACCGTGAATAACTTTAAGCGAGCCAAAACTCATCATAATGGCACGGTCTAACAGTTTTTCGATGGCATGCAACGCATCTTCGCCGCGCATTCCTCTCACATCTATCTCCGGACTAAAGCTGGCCATGTCACCGGTAGAGGCAGCGCTGGCACTCCGTCGTATCTCCTTGGGTACGTCTTTACGGGTCACCTTCTGCACCCGTTTACGCTTAGCCACGGTACGTAAATCGCCGATGGCAATGATGATATTATCCTTGGCTATTTCCATAATCTGCCCGGTAGTATCCGAGTCGGTCAGCTTCACCCAATCTCCAACTTTTAGTTCATCATCCGTAGCAGGTTTGGCAGCGGCAACCGGTTTAACCGTATTTTTTTGCGCCTCACGAGTCAGGTTTTCGCGCAGGGCACGGGTTTTTTCTTTGTCGGCCTGTACGTTTTTAATTTCTGCAATAGTGTTCTCCACCAGCTTATTGGCATTAACAATAATATCTTTAGCTTGCTGTTTAGCATCGCGTATCAGCGCCCTTTGGTTTTCCTCTAAATAGGCTTTGAGTTTTTCGTTTTCGGTTAGCAAATCGTTCACCCGTTTTTGCTGGCGGTCGAGCTTAACCTTCGTATCGTAAATTTCTTTCTTTTCCCGCTCTAAATCCACCAACAGCGTATCTACCTTTTTTTGGCTGGTGCCAATCTTGTTTTTAGCCAGGTTAAGCACCTGCGGTGGTAAGCCAATTTTTTGTGCAATTTCAAACGCGTAAGAGCTGCCCGGCTTGCCAACTTCCAGCTGATACAATGGCTTCATGTGCACGTTATCAAACAGCATCGATGCATTCTCAATGCCTTCGGTGTTGCTCGAAAATATTTTGAGGTTGGAATAGTGCGTTGTCACCATTCCCCTTACCTTTTTATGGTTGAGCGATTCCAATACAGCCTCAGCTATAGGGCCGCCAAATTGCGGGTCGGTACCGGTACCAAACTCATCAATTAAAATCATAGTTTTACCATTGGCCATTTCTACAAAACGCTTCATTTTAGAAAGATGGGCACTGTAGGTACTCAAATCGCTTTCAATCGACTGGTCATCGCCAATATCGACAAACAACTGTTTAAAAACACCAACCGTACTGCTCTCATCTACAGGGATAAGCAGGCCGGCCTGGGTCATCATTTGTAATAAGCCAACGGTTTTCATACATACCGATTTACCACCGGCATTGGGGCCCGATACCGTGATGATGCGCACGCCTTCGTCAATCTGCACATTGAGCGGTACCACTGTTTTTTGTTCTTTCTTGAAGCTTAAAAACAGCAACGGGTGACGGGCATTAATCAATCGCAACCTGGCTTCATTAACCACCGATGGCATTTCGGCCTCAATATCAATAGCGAAGAGCGATTTAGCCCGCACAAAATCGAGTTTGGTTAGCAAACTATGATACGATAGCAGCAGCGGAACATAAGGACGCAACTCATCGGTTAACTGCGTGAGTATTTTAACAATCTCGCGGCGGCGTTCAAACTCCAGGTCGCGTATGCGGTTATTGAGTGTAAAAACTTCTTCAGGTTCCATGTACACCGTTTGCCCGGTGGCAGATTCGTCGTGAATAAAACCTTTAAGCTTGCGCTTATTTTCGGCCAATAGTGGGATACACAAACGACCGTCGCGAATGGTCAAAGTACCATCAGCCGTCCATCCGTTGGAGGATGCGCTTTTAAAAATATGGTCAATTTTACGGCGGGCCTCCTGCTCGGCTTTAGCAATGCCCGAGGTAATTTCCTGCAGTTCGCGCGATGCGTTAGGGCGAATTTTACCTTTGGCATCCAGCACCATATCAATTTTTTTGATGATACTTTTTTCGATAGGCAAATGCTCAAACAACGCTTCGAGGTTTGGGTACTGTCCCTCACGCTCGTTAAAATAGCCAATTACGGCAAACACCGTAGCCAGCGATGTCTGTATCTGAAAAAATTCTTCCTCAGTTAAAAAAGTACCTTCAATGCGTACCTTGTTAGCCAGTGTTTTAATATCAAAAAAATGGTTGATTGGCAGCGCCGCATCATTCTGCAATATGTTTTTAAATTCGTGGGCCTGACTTAGAAACCTATGTATCTGGTCGTAATTATTCATCACCTGAATTTTGCTCACCATTTGCTGGCCCATGGTGCTCAGGCAGTGTGCTTTAATTAACTCTTTAACTTCGTTAAAGCCAAGTTTATCAGCACTATTTTCGGGGTATAACATTCTTATCCTTACGTAATTTAGTTTTGCCTGTGGCCTTTTTCTTTTCTATCTTTTTCTTCAACGAATCGGCTTTGGCTTTGTTTAAACGGGCAATTGAATCGGCTGCCCGTTTGGCTATGCGCTCATTTTCTTTCATCTGCCGGGCAAGCTCAACTTTCTGGCGTTTTTCCCGCACTTTAGTAGCCGAGTCTACTCTTACTTTAATATCGGCAATTACCTTATCATAAATTTCAAAAAGCTCATCGGGCCTGTTAGTGTAATATTTAAAACTCTTTTTAAAATCGCCGCTGTCAATGTTGTGCTGCTTAAATATCTGCGTATACTGCGCGTTGCCATATTTAAACATAGTATCCGGCACCATCATTTTGTCGGCCAGGCTGCCGTCTACCACATGGATGTCGGTTAACACATGCTCCATCTGCTCGTGGCTTAATATGCCCTTAGGCTTATCACTTTTGCAGGAACACAAAAAAATAGTCGCTAAAAAAAACAAGATGTAATAAATGTGCTTTCTGTAATTTAGCGGTTTCCTCATAAGAGGCAAATTTACGTAATAAATGAGCATTAGCGATAACATAAAAAGCTTGAAAAACGAGCTGGACGCCGTAAACGTAACGCTGGTAGCGGTATCTAAAACCAAACCGGCCAGCGATATTGAAGAAGCCTACCAAGCAGGTCAGCGCATATTTGGCGAAAACCAGGTGCAGGAACTGGTTGAGAAATATGAACAACTACCTAAAGATATTGAGTGGCATTTAGTTGGCCATTTACAAACCAAAAAGGTAAAATATATTGCTCCGTTTATCAGCCTGATCCATTCGGTTGACAGCCTAAAACTGCTTCAGGAAATTAACAAACAAGCCGAAAAAAACAAGCGCGTGATTGACTGCCTGTTACAGGTGTACATTGCCGATGAAGAAACCAAATATGGTTTGGGTTTTGACGAGGTAATTGAACTGCTACGCTCAGACGAGTTCGCCGCGCTAAAAAACGTACGCATCCGCGGATTGATGGGCATTGCGACTAATACCGACAGCGAAAAACAGATTAAAGAAGAGTTTTACGAGTTAGATACTTTTTTTGACGGGATAACGCAAAGCTTTTTCCGTAAAGAGGATAGCTTCAATACCTTATCGATGGGCATGTCGGGCGATTATAAGATTGCTGTTGAGCAAGGCAGCACCATGGTTAGACTGGGCAGCACCATATTTGGCGACCGGGTAATTAAACACTGGAAAAACAACTAAGCCATGCAGGTACAACTCAGAGTAGCCCGCCGCGAAGACTGCCCCCGCCTGTTAGAACTCATCAACGAGCTGGCCCTGTACGAACGAGCACCGCAAGAAGTCACCGTCGATTTGCAGCATTTTGAAGATGCGGGTTTTGGTAATCAGCCGGTTTGGAAAGCCTTTGTTGCCGAGACGGACGGCTTTATTGCAGGCTTTGCACTCTACTATGTGCGCTACTCTACCTGGAAAGGCAGCCGCCTTTACCTGGAAGATTTAATTGTTACCGAAGCCATGCGTGGCCAAGGCATTGGCAAACTTTTATTTAACCGGATAGTGCAAGAGGCACGAGAATTAGGTTTTAACGGCATGTCGTGGCAGGTGTTGGATTGGAATGAGCCCGCCATTAATTTTTATAAAAAGTACGAAGCCGGTTTGGAAGCCGGCTGGTTAAATGCATCACTTTCTACCGAACAAATCATAGATTTCAAGTCATGAAAATTTACCACTTAGCTGCTTTAGGAATATTAGCATGGAGCTCACAAGCTTGCTGGAACACCAAACCCAAAATTGAGGATGCCAACGTCTATGCCGACACCCTCACTTATCAGTTTAAAAACATTAACACGAAAGCTGATGATTGTGCCGGTAAACCCGACAGCGCTTGTACGACTGTGAAGTTCAAATACCCTGCATTTAATAATCAGGTAGTGTTGAATGATACCGTTGTGACCGGCTTGGCGACATTAATTGACCGCCAGAAAGGCATCGCAGGATTACAACGCCTGAGCTGGCAATTCATGCAGGATTATAAAGATTTTAAAAAGAGCCGCCCGGATTGGAAGGGTAATTTTGAATTGGATGGAAAGGTCAATATTATTCGCCAGGATTCGAGCCTGGTAGGATTGGAATTTAACGGCTACCAATATACGGGCGGCGCACATGGCGATACCAGAATTCGCTACGTGAACTGGAACGTAAAGCAAAACAAAAAGATTTTACTAAGCGACATTTTGAAGCCAGGCTCTGAAGCTGAATTGACTGCCATTGGCGAAAAGATTTTCCGAAAACAGGAAAACCTGGATGCTTCTACCCCGCTATCGCGTGATTACTTTTTTAAAGACGGTAAATTTGCGCTGAACCAGAACTTTTTGATTACGCCGTTAGGCCTGAAGTTTTTGTACAATCAAACCGAAATTAAGCCATACGCTGCCGGTCAGACTGTAGTTGATATCCCTTACGCACAAATCAAAACACTATTGCAACCCAATACGGTTGTTGCCCGATATTTATAAGATAGATGCTCGTATTTAAATTTGGAGGTGCATCGGTTAAAGATGCAGCCGGCGTTACCAACCTGGCACATATTGTTAAACGCTACACCGGCGAACAGTTGCTCATTGTGGTATCGGCTATGGGTAAAACCACGAATGCATTAGAGGCATTAGCCAAAGCTTACTACAACGGCGCTGATGATGCTCATGCGCTTTACGAAGATATTAAGCATTATCATTATAGCGTTATGCACCAGTTGTTTGACGGCCATGATACCGTGTTTGACGAGATTGCCAATACCTTTGTAGAGATTGACTGGATGCTAGAAGATGAACCCCAGGACAGCTATGATTTTATTTATGACCAGTTGGTATCGGTAGGCGAACTACTGTCGACCCGCATAGTGAATGCCTATTTAAATCAACAGCAGGTTAACAGTCGTTGGCTGGATGTTCGTGGGTATATTCATACTGACAACACCTATCGTGAAGGTTTGGTGGATTGGGATAAAACCTGTGCTGTCATTCAGAAAGATATTCCGGCTATGCTTGATAAATGCATTATCGTAACTCAGGGCTTTTTGGGCGGTACATCCGAAAACTTTACCACCACCTTAGGTCGCGAGGGTTCGGACTATACCGCATCCATATTTGCATCATGCCTGCAAGCGCAATCGGTAACTACCTGGAAAGACGTGCCCGGCATCCTCAATGCTGACCCGAAATATTTTGAGGACACCGTTAAGTTTGATGAGCTATCTTACACGGAAGCAATTGAGATGACGTATTACGGCGCGACCGTCATTCATCCCAAAACTATCAAACCCTTACAAAACGCCGGCATACCCTTACTGGTAAAATCATTTAACGACCCCGATGCACCGGGTACCGTTATCAGCACGGATGGCAAGCCGACTTTTACCAAAGCGGTAATGATTGTGAAACATAACCAGATACTGCTATCTGTATCGGCTAAAGATTATTCTTTTATCTCAGAGAAACACCTGAGCGAGGTTTATCAGCTTTTTGCTTCCAACAAGATAAAAATAAACGTCGTACAAACTTCGGCCTTAAGTTTATCGCTTTGCTTTGACCGAGACGATGATAAGTTTGAAAAGCTGCTTTACCTCTTGAAGCCTAACTTTAACCTCAAATATAATCAGCAATTACACCTGTTGACATTGAGGCATTACAGCAACGAGTTGCTCAATCAACTCATTGAAGGCAAACAGGTGTTGCTGGAGCAAATTAGCCGGAATACTGCGCAGGTAGTTATGGCTGAGTAAATATCGTTAAGATTTTTGCTTGCGCAACAATCGCATAGATTTTCGGGGAGCGGGCGTTGAAACCGGCTTTTTAATAGCCGCTCCCTGAAACATCGGTAGAGAGAAAAAGAAGGTAGTTCCCTGCCCGTTAACGCTCTCTACCCATATTTTGCCTTGGTTTATCTCAATAAACTCCCGGCAGATAACGAGTCCCAAACTTGTTCCGGTCTCGTTGTTAGTACCTTTAGTACTGGTGCTGCTGATGTCGAACACATAAGGCAGGCGGTCGGCGCTGATACCGATGCCATTATCCTGCACCGAAAAAGTAATTTGGTTACGCTCCACATCGGCAATGGCATCAATATGTACCCACCCACCGGTTGGCGTGAATTTAACGGCGTTGGCCGTGATATTACGTATCACGAATTCGAAGTGGTTAGGGTCAACCAGCATTGTCAGCTTATCGGTTACCCGGCTGACTAATTGAATTTTCTTCTTCTCGGCAGTCTCGGCTAGTAAGTTTATGGTTCGTTCAATAATCGGCGCAGGCTGAACGATGAGACTATTTAAACGAATGCCTTTGAGCTGCATCTCGCCCCATTTTAGCAACATGTTTAAAGTTTCGAGGGTGATGTTACTGGCCGAGGTCAGCCTTTTTATCAACATTGTTTTTTCTTCCCCATTGATGTCGTCGTCATCAAGCAAAAACAATAAATCTATTACCGAAGCCAGCGGTGCCCTTAAATCGTGCGCCAGTACAGAAAACAATTTGTCTTTAACCTGATTGGATTCTTTTAAATTAAAGTTGGCCGTATTTAACAGTTTATTCAGCTTACGGGTGCGGTTAAAATAATAGCCCACTACCAACATAATGGCTAAACTGCCTAATGCGAGCGCAATGTATACATTGCGCTGCATGCGTTGCTGCTTATATAAAATATCTAATTCTCTAACCTGAGCTTTTGATTTGTATAGCTGGTACTCGGTTTGCAAGCTGGTAACCTGCTTAGCCATGGCTTTGTAATAAAGGCTATCGGCTAAAGTATTTTGCTCCTCCCGTAATTTTAGAGCAAGTTCATAATTATGCTGATACTTATACAAGTCGGCCAAACGGCTCAAAATTTCTATCTCCTGTTTCCGGGCACCTTTCTCGCGCACTAACGCCAGTGCCTGGTTAAAATAAAATAAGGCCTTTTCAGCATCGCTGGCGCCATAGGTATCAGCCAGACCCGTTAATGTTTGCAGCTCGCGCAGGTAGTTTTTTATGGCACGTGCCTTTTCAAGCGCGGCTTTTTGCAAGCTTATAGATTTTGCCTTGTCACCCTCTTTATTGTAAACTTTAGCCAGGTTGTTGATCAGCGTAATATTCAGACCTTGGTATTGTGTCTCACCGCTCAGCATAATACCTTTCTCAAGGTAGGCTTTAGCCTGTTGCGGCATTCCCATTTCGCGATACACCACACCAAAATTGTTGTAGATATTGAGCGATAGGTTGGAAAACGGAATAGTGTTATTGATTTTTTCGGCTTTGTGCAAATACGATAGAGCCATATCGAATTTGCGCTGCCCCATGTAGCCTTCGCCTAAGGTGAGATAAGCTTCCATACGGCCGGCCGTATTTTTGGAACGTTCGGCAACTTTGAGAGATTGGATAAAAAAGCCGATAGCCTTGTCATAATTACCTTTACGCAACTCAACCACTCCTAAGCGAATGATAACCGCCGCCTCGCCAACCGGGTTATTAGTACGGCGGTACAATGCAAGCGCTTGATTATATTTCAGCTTGGAGGCATCAAAGTCACCCAGGTTGTCATCAATCATACCCAATTGATTGAGCATCATGGCCTGCCCCTTGTAATCGTTTTTGTGTTTGGCTTCTGCTAAACCCATTTTAGCAAAAAACACAGCAGAGTCGGGTTTGGAATAACGATACTGTTTAACTAATTTTTCGTAATCAGAAATAGTGAGCGTGGAAGACGATTGTGCCGGAGATCCCTGCTTAACCAGCGGAACAGCAGAATAACTAATAGTTAAACTTAGTGAAAGTGATAGGCAGATTATAAACCGTTTAATAAGCGCTGGCACACCACAAATATAGAATTTATGCTTAACGTATACTTCAAAATGCGTAAAAATGTTACAAACAATCGGCGGTAATTTATGTAAGCACTTTCGATTAAATTAAATTCCTCAACAAATAGTCATTTTATATTACGCGTATCATAAAATTCAAGCGTTACAGGTATTTATTCCAACAGGGAGAGGAATTCATTGTTATCTTCGACTTTCTTATTTTAAGAACCTCAAAAATCCAGCTTGAAATCGGCAATATATCTTTTTTTCAATATTCATCGTTCTTTGCCTAACTTGCACGGCTCTTGTAATACCTAATATAGCCTATGGATGCACAGCAAATTACCGGTTACCTAAAGCAAAATAACAGTCATCACATCAAATTTGCCTTTGCCGATATAGATGGTATTTTGCGCGGTAAACTTATCCACAGGCAAAAATTTGAGGGTGGTTTACAAGATGGCTACGGTTTTTGCGATGTAGTTTTTGGTTGGGACAGTGCCGACCAGGCGTATGATAATGTTGCTGTAACCGGATGGCATACCGGTTATCCCGATAAGCATTGCCGCATCGATTTGGCAACCTTTCGCAACATACCTTGGCAAAATAATATCCCTTTTTTTCTGGCCGACTTTAGCGGCACAGGCAATGAGCAAGTGCCTTGCCCACGTACCCTGCTTAAAAAAGTAATTTCGGAATGTGCAGAAATGGGCTATCACCCGGAATTTGCGCAGGAATTTGAATGGTTTAATTTTAGTGAAACGGCAAAGTCCCTTCAGCAAAAGTCGTTTACCAATATTGAACCGCTTACACCGGGGATGTTTGGTTATTCCATTTTGCGGTTATCGCAGCAAAGTGATTTTCATTTAGATTTAGTTAACCTGTTAGAAAAGTTCGGCATACCCTTAGAGGGCTTACATACCGAAACTGGCCCTGGCGTTTGCGAGGCCGCAATTATACACGACCATGCACTGGCCGCAGCAGACAAAGCCGTTTTGTTTAAAAATGCGGTAAAAGAAATTGCCTCTAAACATGATATCATGGCCTCGTTTATGGCTAAATGGAATGCAGATTTACCAGGTTGCGGCGGTCACATCCATCAAAGCTTATGGAGTGCCGACAAAAGCCGTAATTTGTTCTATCAAGTTGATGCAGAACACGATATGAGCGATTTAATGAAGCATTACATTGCAGGTCAGTTGTATTGCCTGCCATTTATTACGCCCATGTATGCGCCAACCATTAATAGCTTTAAACGTTTGGTAGAAGGTGCTTGGGCACCCACTACGACCACTTGGGGCATTGATAACCGCACGGCGGCTTTACGCGTTATTAATCAATCTGCAAAGGCAGCACGATTGGAAACCCGTATTCCGGGGGCCGACAGTAACCCCTATCTTGCCATTGCTGCATCCTTAGCCTCAGGATTATACGGCATAAGACATAAACTTTCGCTTGACGTGTCGCCTGTGCAAGGCAACGGTTATTTAGATACATCAAACGGCACGTTGCCAAAAAATTTATTTGAGGCTGCTACCGCTATGAACCAATCAGCGGTAGCCCGCGAACTTTTTGGAGATACCTTCGTAGACCATTTTATTGCCACCCGCTTTTGGGAATGGCGGCAGTTTAACAGCCGGGTTACCGACTGGGAACTGAGAAGATATTTTGAAATAATTTAACCAATTCCAGGCAACTGCCTTTTATGAACCACGAATTAAGCAAGCTGATTGTGAGTAAGGCCTGGGAAGCTTATGATGCTTCCAAGGTAATTCAGAGCATTGACGATATCAGCGCTAACGTATCTACAAACTTTGTTTTCAGGGTAACTTTCGAAGACGGAGACATCATTATTGCCAAGCTTTCGAGCTTTGGCAAATACGAATACTTTAAAGAAGACCACCGCATCATCCACAGCCTGTCTAACAACCTGCTGTACCCTTACGAAAATGTGCTGGCTAAATCATTGCTTAAAAATAACCGAGTATACATCTACCGTCATCGGCAAAGCGGCAACGAAGCCTGGGTAGTTTTTTACAATCCTACCCGCATCCTCGAACGTTTACCAAGGCGATTGGACGAAGACCATATCAGGCAGTTTGCACAGCAAACGGCAAAATTTCATAAGGCCTGTTCCCGTGCTGCTAAGGTACTACCTAAGTCATCCAAAACGATGCGCACCGACATTAACAGCCTGCTCGACCGGCTTGCTGCTGACGAAAGCCGCTTTGGTACCCGTAGCCATGCTGACCAGTTGCGCTATCATTGCGAAAAGTACCTGAAAGGCCGGGCCAAATATGGCGCCTCTACCTTCGAAACCATCCCGGTATTTATCGACTGGAACATCGGTAACTTTTCGGTCACTAAAGATATGGAGCTGTACTCTCGCTGGGATTATGACTGGTTCAGGATGAGTACGCGAATGATGGACTTTTATTTCTTTAGCAGAGTGGTATCCAACGCCGGCGACCGTACAGTATTTAGCTATCTCATTACCACCATGATGGAGGACCGATTTATCATCTTTTTGCAGGAATACCACAAGCACAATCCACTTACTATTAACGAAGTTGGCTTCCTGAAAGAAGCTTACCGCTTTTTTATTCTTAATTATGTGATTAAGGATGGTAAGCACTTTTTCCATGAGCAGTATGCCAACAAATTGCAGCAGGAGGCCTACGACATCTACCTGCCGTCGGTAGACCGCGACTTTGATGCCAATATCTTACTTGATGCACTCAAATTAAAACCGTAATTTTCGACTGAAATCCCCTTTTTGATGCTACCTACCCTTGATTTTAAAAGCGTTGTTGACCGTTATAAGGTTATCTTTTTCGACTCGTTTGGCGTAATAAAAAATTACAAAGGCCTGGTACCGGGCATCAAAAACACGTTCGACTATCTGCGCGAGCAAAACAAAGATTACTACATCGTCACAAACGATGCCTCGCGCAGTCCGCAGCAATTGGCGCAGTCGTTTCAAAAATTAGGGCTGGACTACCTCACTCCCGAAAAAATTATCTCTTCGGGTATGTTGGCTAAGGAGTACCTGGAGCTTAAGGTTACGGAGGGTATTGTAGCGTACTTGGGCACCAGAAACTCGGCGCACTATATCGAATCGGCAGGGCACCAAACGATGTCGATACGCGATATTACGGATGATTTGATTGAGCAGGTAAGCGGTGTGGTATTTATGGATGATGAAGGGTACCGCTGGTTTGATGATTTGAACAAAACGGTTAACCTGCTTCGCAAACGCAACGTACCAGCTATTGTGGCCAATACCGATTTAGTTTATCCACTCACCAAAACCGATGTAGCTATTGCTGTTGGCGCCCTGGCTGATATGATTGAAAAAATTGTGGGTAAAAGGTTTATACGCTTTGGTAAGCCTGACTCGCAGATGTTTATGTTTGCTTACGAGCTGGCTCGCCAAAAACAAACCTTGACCAAGCAAGACATCTTAATGGTGGGCGACACCTTGCATACAGACATTTTGGGCGGCAACAAATTTGGCTTGGATACCGTGCTGGTTTATACAGGCAATACCTTACCAGGCAATGCCGAAACCAATATCATGTCCTCGGGTATCGTGCCTACCTACATTTGCAACAACGCCGTTGTAGAGGTTTAAACCGAATTTACACTTGTCTTAAAATTCCTGCAGCCGCATTTACACCAAAATGCGATTAAAACTTTTTGTTGTTTTTAGCTTAAACATTTTACAAGCCTTTGGGGTTAGTTTCAATAATTAAATGGAGACCGGGCTACCTATGCCCCTCACTAAAATTATTGCTTAATGATTCATACCAGCGGCCCAAAGCGAGTTATCATAACTAATGTATCCCCCAAGGTTGAACAAGGAAAGTTTCCGGCAAAATCAGCAATTCACGAAAGTTTCAAAATATCAGCCGACATTTTTAGCGACGGTCACGATGAAATTGCCGCCAGCGCTTTCGTAAAAAAGGTAAACGATGCAGTATGGACTGAGTATCCGCTGCAGTTTATCATCAACGACCATTGGGAAACCACCTATAAAGCCACCGACACCGGCAACTACGAGTTTAAAATTGAAGGCTGGGTTGACCATTACACCACATGGAAAAAAGGCCTCAAAAAAAAGTTTGATGCCGGTCAGGATATTACTGTCGAATTGCAGATTGGTGCGGAGTTGCTTGAAGAAGCAGCCGCTCACAACAAAGCCGGCAAACCCCAGTTACAAGACTGGGCAAAACAGCTAAACCAAGCAGGTAACACCGCGCAGGCCGTTGAGGTAGCCTTCAGCCCGGAGATTGGTGCCGTCATGTACAAACACAGGCATCCCAACTTAATTACTCAATCTGACATTTACCGTTTTGAGGTAGAGCGCAAGCGTGCTGCGTTTAGTACCTGGTACGAGCTGTTTCCACGGTCAGCATCAGAACAACTGGGCGAGCATGGTACTTTTAACGATGTTATTAGGCTGTTGCCACGCGTGGCAAGGATGGGCTTTGACGTTTTGTATTTTCCACCCATCCATCCCATCGGCGAGAAAAACCGCAAAGGCAGAAATAACTCATTAACTGCTGAAGCTAATGACCCAGGCTCACCGTGGGCTATCGGTAACCGTCTCGGCGGCCATAAGGCCATTCATCCCCAGTTGGGAACACTCGACGATTTTAAGGCGCTCATCAACGAGGCTAAAACACTCAATATCGAAATAGCGATGGACATTGCCTACCAATGTGCGCCCGACCATCCATATGTAAAAGAGCATCCGCAATGGTTTAAGTGGCGGCCCGATGGCACTGTACAATACGCCGAAAATCCACCCAAAAAATATGAGGATATTTTGCCGTTCAACTTTGAAACCGATGATTGGGAAAATTTATGGCAGGAACTAAAAAGCGTAACTGACTATTGGGTAGACGCCGGCATTCGTGTTTTCAGGATTGATAACCCGCACACTAAAGCCTTCGGTTTTTGGCAGTGGATGATTGGTGAGGTAAGAGCCAAAACACCGGATGTCATCTTTTTAGCCGAAGCATTTACCCGTCCGCGCATTATGGAGCGTTTAGGTAAAGGCGGCTTCAACCAATCGTACTCGTACTTTACCTGGCGTAACACCAAGCAGGAAATTCAAGAGTACATGACTGAGCTGACGCAAACAGAAATGCGCTATTATTATCGCGCTAATTTCTGGCCAAACACACCGGACATTCTTCCGCCGGCGCTAACTCAAGGCGGAGATAATGCTCACGTGATGCGGGTGATACTGGCAGGTACGCTATCCTCTAATTATGGCTTGTACGGCCCAGTCTATGAGTTTGGTATCAATACGCCTCATGGCGCTAAAGAAGAATACGTAGATAATGAG
>CAJYSL010000106.1 GCA_913777515.1 uncultured Mucilaginibacter sp. | reverse complement strand
AACTTTACCAGCGGCTACTGGCCAAAGGCAAGGCAAAGAAACTGGCCCTGATTGCCGTGGCCAACAAACTACTCAAACAAGCTTTCGCTATCGCAACACAAAAAACAAAATACCATGAAAATTATTCAAATATCCCTTGCTTTTAAACACAGTTCATTGCGAGGATACGAAGCAATGACGCGCTTTTTATATACTCACACTTTAACTTCCCCATCTGCACATTCGCACATCCGCACATCAAAAAATTCACTCACTCACTCACTCACTCATTGGCTTTACTCCCGGTCTTACCGACTCGCCGACTAATCTTGGCTCTTGGTTCTTAGCTCTTGGCTCTATCTACAAAACTCATTTTTCGAAACTAATTTGCATTTGAGTTAACGTAAAGCTAACTTACCAATGATAAATGCCGGCGGGTCTGCCGGTGGGGCGTGGCGTCAACCGTTCTGTGCTTTCTCAATTAATTTTTATGAACATCAACATACAAAAGTTATATACTATTGCAGCTAAACCCGTTCGTAACATTATCGGGCTCATGTCGGGCACCTCGTTCGACGGGCTGGATATTGCCCTGTGCGAGTTCATTGGCAGTGGTCCGGGTGCGCCGATTAAGGTCAAACATTTCATCACCAAAGAATACACTACACAGTTTAAAGAAGAAATAAAAACCATTTTTGCCAGTCGCCAGGCCGATCTGGAAAAGGTAACCATGCTTAACGCCTACATCGGCACCTATTACGCCGAACTGATTAATGAGTGCCTGGCCGATTGGGGACTAACAGCCCATGACGTAGACTTGATTGCCAGCCACGGGCAAACCATATTTCATGCTCCCAAACACCTGCACCCTGATGATAGTTATGGCAACGCCACCCTGCAAATAGGCGATGCCGACCACCTGAGCGTAAAAACCGGCATCATTACCCTGAGCGATTTTAGGCAAAAGCACATTGCTGCAGGAGGCGAAGGTGCACCACTGGCTGTATACGGAGATTACCTGATTTTCTCCGACACGCACGAAAGCAGGGTACTGCTCAATATTGGCGGTATAGCCAACTTTACTTACCTGCCAGCCGGGCAGCCGGCCGGTTTTTTTTCTACCGATGTAGGCCCCGGCAACACCCTGATGGACCAGTACGTGCAGCTGCATTATCCCGGTCAGTACTATGATAAAAACTCGGCACTGGCCTCACAAGGGCAGGTAAATGAGGTTTTGCTTAAGGAGTTACTGAAAAACGATTTCTTCGAAGCACCATTCCCAAAAACTACAGGCCCAGAGTTGTTTAACCTGACCTACCTCAACCGTGCGATAAGTAGCTCCGTGCAAACCGGCCTATCCCATTATGATGTACTGGCCACGCTGGCCGCGTTTTCGGCCAGGGGCATTATCAATGCCATTGAGGCAACGGTAGGCAGCAGCCAAAGCTTTGAAATTTATGTGAGTGGCGGCGGTATGTACAACCCTTTGCTGTTAAGCCATTTGCAAAACCACTTCGGTAAAACCATCCGCTCCACCGATGTTTTTGGCATTAACCCGGATGCTAAGGAAGCCGTTTTATTTGCCCTGCTGGCCAACGAGGCTGTGGCAGGCAGCCCCGATAGCTTGAGCGCTGCGGCGGGCATCCCGAGGGTATCAATGGGTAAAGTTAGCTTCCCGCTTTAAAATGCATTATTCACTTAATTAATTCGTATATGAAACAAATTTTACAGTGTTTAAAGACAACCAAAGTACTCCCTGCACTGCTTATGATGCTGTGTTGGGTACAGTTTGCCTCGGCGCAAAACCGGCAAACGGTTAAAGGGGTCATCAGGGATGCCCGCAACAAAGAACCGGTCATTGGCGCGGTTATCCGCCTGGCGGGCACCAACATTGGTACGGCTACCGATATAAACGGTAACTACACCTTAAATGCCACGGTGCCCAATGGTAACTACACGCTGGCTATCACCTACACGGGCTATCGCACGGTAAACCGTTCGGTTACGTTAAACCAAAACCCCGTTACGGTAGATGTGGATATGTCTGAAGATGCCCTGAACCTGAACGAAGTAGTGGTTACCGGTACGGGTGCCGCTACCAGCAAAAAGCAGTTGGGTAACGCCATTTCTACCGTGTCATCTAAAGATTTAGAAAACAGCGTGGCCACGTCTATCGACCAGGCCCTGGCCGGTAAGGTGGCGGGTGCACAGATATCTCAAAACTCGGGTAACCCGGCCGGCGGCATCAGCGTGCGTTTGCGCGGTAATAGCACCATTGCCGGTTCGAGCGACCCGCTTTACATTGTGGATGGTGTCATCGTCAACAACAGCTCAACCGAATTGGTCGACCTGGGCGGTTACTCGCAAAACCGTTTAGTGGATATTAATCCGGCCGATATTGACCGCATCGAGATTATTAAAGGTGCGGCCGGTGCTGCTATTTACGGCTCGAGGGCCAGCAATGGCGTGGTGCAGATTTTTACTAAACGCGGTAAATCGGGCAAGCCGGTGGTCAGCGTGTCAACCCAATTCAGGTCTAACACCCTACGTAAAAAACTGGCCTATAATGATTATCCGTTCCGCTTTGCCAACACAACCATCACCGACCTGACACAGGTACCCGTTGAGCGCTACGATCTGCAAAAAGACATCTTCAGGAATGCCTGGGGTAACGAAAGCAACGTATCAGTTTCGGGCGGTTCCGAAAACACCACGTACTATATGAGCGGCAGCTATTTAGGTAATCAGGGTATTATAGACAAGACCAACTTTCGGCGTGGTACGGCCCGCGTTAGGGTAGATCAGCGTTTTAATAACTGGCTTAAAGTGTCTCTGGGTTTAAATTACTCGCTCAGCGGTAGCAAGGAGATACCCAACGGCGGCATCAACGAGGCCTATGGTGCGCTTACCGGTTTTATTTTTGCCAACAACTTTGTAAACCCGTATCCAAACCCGGTTACAGGACTTTATCCAAGTTTAGCACCAACAGGCTTACTACGTACCAACCCTCTAGAAGCCATTAACCGGTTCAACTTTAACCAGCAAACCAGCCGTTTAATTGGTGATTTACAGGTAAACATGACGCCGGTTAAAAACCTGACCATCAATTACACTTTAGGTTATGATAACTCAACGCAACTGGCCACCGGCTTTATCCCCATCGGTAACACGTCGCCATCGTACTCAACCGGCTACGCACGCCGGGCCGATCGTATTGCCTTGTTGATGAACAACGATCTTAACGCAAGCTATAAGGCTAAAGTTGGTGAGTTTGAATTTACCACCGCCGCAGGTGCCACGGCCCAAACCGAGCGCATTAGCTTATCGGGTATTACAGGCACGCAGCTAAGCCCTGGTAATGAGGTAGCATCCAGCGGTACAAGTTTGGCAGTAACCGACAATCGCTCTACGTTAAACATTCTAGGTTTTTATGCACAGGAAACCATTGGTTTCAAGAATAAACTATTTGTAACCGGTGCGGTGCGTAACGATGTGTCATCATCCTTCGGACAAGAAAACCGCTGGCAGTACTACCCCAAAGTAAGCGGTACGTATCTACTTTCTGAAGAAGACTTCTGGAAGAAATCAGGCATCGGGTCAGTGTTCTCAGTGTTTAAGTTAAGAGCTTCTTATGGACAGTCGGGCAACCTCACGGCTATCAATGCTTACGACCGTTTAACAAACTACAATGCAGCATTACTGCCTAACTTGCCCGGTATATCTGCGCCTGCCCAATTAGGTAATGCTACCGTAAAACCCGAACGCCAGATAGAAAAAGAAATTGGTTTAGATGCCAGTTTACTCAACGATCGTTTAGGTTTCGAGTTTTCGTACTATAATAAATCAGTAAAAGATTTATTGTTACTGGTTAACCTGCGGCCAACTACCGGATACTTGTCGCAATACCAAAACATTGGCGATATGACCAATAAAGGTTTGGAGTTACTGGTAAGGGGTATTCCTATCCAGCATCAAAACTTTAAATGGAATACGTCTATCATTTTCAACAAAAACAAAAACAAGGTTTACAATATTCCGGGCGGGCTGCTCACCTTCCCAGGTGGCTTTGGTCAGGTAGCTGCTGTTGAGGGTTACCCTTTGGGTGCGTTTTATGCCACAGCGTTTGCACGTAACCCCGACGGGTCGCTATTGCTGACCCCGGCCGGTTTCCCGCAACGCGAAATGACAGGCCGTAACGCGGCCGGTCAGCCATCAGGTACTATTGTGAACCGCGTTATCGGCGACCCTAACCCGCAGTGGACAGGCTCTTTCATCAACGAATTTACGGTAGGTAAAAATCTGTCGTTTAGGATGCAATGGGATGCTTCTTACGGCGGACAGGTGTTCAACTTTACCAAACGTGTAGGCGACCGCGACCTGTATGGCGGTTTAGCAGGCTACATTCCTGAACTAAAAGGCGAAGTACCTAAAGGCACCTCGGCAGCGCTGTTCAGTATTATGGAAAACTGGATTGAGGACGGCTCGTACCTTAAACTGCGCGAGGTATCAGCTTCGTACACCCTGCACTTTAAATTTTTAAAGGAAAGACCTTTACGCGTAACCTTAGCCGGCCGCAACTTACTATCAATTGATAAGTACAGCGGCTGGGATCCTGAAACCAATGCTGCCGGACAAAGCGGTGCCGTACGCGGTTTTGATTTTGTGGAGGTGCCCATCCCGAGAACTATTGCTTTGGGCCTTAACTACAGTTTTTAACCTATTTAAATGACATTTATGAAAATTAAATATAAAGTTTTAACCGCGCTGATGCTGGCCATGGCATCGTCGTGTAAACTCGATCAGGTTAACCCCAACGCCCCGGCTGCCGAGCTGGCGTTAGGTACCCGCGAAGGAATTTTAGCGTTAAGCATCGGTTCAAGGCAGTTTTACTCAACCACCGGGTTAAGTAGTATTATTTTGGCGCCCGCTACCACCACCCGCGAAATGAAGGGCTTTGCCACTTTTACCACGGTGTTAGAGCTCGAAGCCGGCGGCACGGCGTTACCCACTGCCAATGCTGCTATACTTAATTATTGGTCGGCTATGCAGCGCGAAATGGCCATGTGTGAAAACATTATAGCCAATGCACCGCAAATAAGCTCTATTGAGCCGGCTTTATTGAGCGGCGTCATGGGGCAGGCCTACTTGTTTAAAGCTATGGCCCTGGCCGAACTGGCCATGGCATTTCAGCAAGCCAATCTAACTACCAGTACTGCCACGCCGGTATCGTTTGTGCCACGGGCACAGGTCTTTACCGAGGCTATCCGTTTGCTGGATTTAGGTGTAGCCACGGTTAAGGCCACCGCGCCTAACACCACTTACACCGGTAGCGTAGCCGGTGGCGATTTTGACTTGGTCAATACGCTTTACGCCATGGAGGCGCGCATCAACTTAATGGCAGGTAATTATCAAAAAGCACTGGATAATGCAAACCTTGTTGATTTGGCTAAAACCTCGAAGTTTATTTACAATACGCAGAGCCCGAACCCGCTTTACACGCTGTTTAATGTAACCAAGTCTTACGTACCGCGCGATAATTTTGGATTACCTGCCGGTTTGTACTACACTGGTGACCAACGCTATAACTTCTACTTTAACGGCGTTAAAACTACTATAGGCGGTGAAGTTACTGTTGGTTTAACGGGATTTGCCGCGTCACAAATTACTGCTATTCCGGTGTATCTCACCGACGAGATTAAGCTTATTAAAGCGGAAGCTATTTTGCGCCTCAATGGTTCGTTAACGGATGCGCTGGCGCAAATAAACGCCGTTCGTACTCAAACCACAGGCGACCCATTTGGCTTATACGCCGGCTTGCCTGCCTATAGCGGACCGGTTACCAATGCGGATTTATTGTTGGAGGTTTACAAGCAGCGTTGCGCCGAATTATACCTGAGCGGGTTAAAGTGGGAAGATACCCGCCGATTTAACCGCCCTGCACCGCCAACCGACCTGAGCGAACGCAACCGCATCTTTTACCCCTATCCCGACCAGGAACGTTTAAATAACCCGAACACCCCTGCCGACCCGGCGATATAATTTATAAAGACGTTTTTAAGGAGAAGAGTTGATGCTCTTCTCCTTTTAATTTTACGATGATGAAGAAATTTCTCCTGATAGCATCTTGCCTATTTACCGGCCTTGTTCAAGCCCAAAACCATGCGCTTAACCTAAAGCAGTTAGATAAGGTTAACGATGCCCAGAAAACTTTAGTGGTGCTCAACAATGCGGAAGCTGCGTTGCCGGTAATTACACTAGACAATTTAAACATCGCTAGTGTACATCTTGGCTTTCCTAACCGGACCGTGTTTGACAGCCTAGCCAACAAGTATTGGAAAATAACGGCCTTTAATGCCGGGAACATCAATACTGTCGCCGCTTTCAATAACCTGCACGACGAATTGAAACTGTATAATCTGGTGATGATTACCTTATCGGAGAGGACCGGCTTTGGTGAGCCGGTGATGGATTTTATCAAAGACCTGGAGCGCATTACCCGTGTGGTAGTGGTAATGTCGGGCACGGGCAAAAATTTGAAATATCTGGATGGCATCAAGTCGCCGGTAGTTTGGTATCCGGGCGATACGCCTGAAGGTGCCTCGTTGGCAGCGCAGGTTATTTTTGGCGGGGCGCCCGTTAACAACAAGCTCACCGAAAACTTTAGCACCGTGTTTTTTAAAGGCAGCGGTACCGGCATTGCCAAAACCCGCCTGGGCTATGCCTTGCCCGAGGCCGTTGGTGTTAACGCCGACCGCTTTAAAAAGATAGATTCTATTGTTGCAGCAGGCATCGCCACACACTCAGCACCTGCCGTGGTGGTATTGGTGGCCAAAGATGGTCAGGTAATTTTTAATAAAGCTTACGGAAAGCATACTTATAACGGCAAGCAGGCCACACAACTCACCGACATTTTTGATATGGCTTCGGTTACTAAAGTAACGGCCACTACGCCATCCATCATGCACCTGTATGAGCAGCGGCTGCTGGGATTGGATTCGCCTATTAGCCGGTATGTGGCCCGGCTGCGTACCATACCCGATAAACGCGATGTCACCATCCGCGAAGCGCTACTGCACGAGGCCGGTTTTACGCCCTACATCAAGTTTTACGAAAAGCTGAAGCCGTCAGACCTCAGCACCGATTCGTCAGCCGCATACCCCACCAAGGTGGCCGACCATTACTACCTGCGTGCCAATTATTTTAACGAGGTGATGTGGCCGGTAACACTGGCATCAAGCGGCAACACCCGTGGCAAATATGTGTACAGCGACATCAGCATGTATATGATGAAAGAAGTTTTCGAAACCATCAGTCACCAAAAGCTAAACGAGTATGTACTAAACAACCTGTACCTGCCTTTGGGTATGCAGGCCACCGGTTACCTGCCCCGCAACCGCTTTAACCGCAACCGCATTGTGCCCACTACCGAAAACGATAACTGGATGCGCAATATGCTTGTACAAGGGTATGTGAACGACCCCGGCGCGGCCATGGCCGGCGGCGTTGAAGGCCATGCCGGTTTGTTTGCCAATGCTAACGATTTAGCTATTTATTACCAGATGCTGCTGAACAAAGGCACTTATGGCGGCACGCAATATTTTGACAGCACTACGGTTAAGCTTTTTACCTCGCGCCAGTCTAAAACCTCGTGGCGTGGCTTGGGGTTTGACCGTGCGCAAAAAACGTCGGCCACCGATAAACGCTCCGACCTGGCCTTTGGCCATAGCGGCTATACCGGCACCTATGTTTGGGTTGACCCGGCCTACAACCTGGTTTACATTTGCCTTACCAACCGTGTTTATCCTGATGACGGCAAAACCTACGGCCCTGCCAAAGTAAACATCCGCCCTATGGTGCTTGATGCCATTTATGATGCCATAACGGCCGGTGGTAAGAGATAAAAATTCGGTTCAGGGCACGTATCTTGAGAGAAACATAAAACTAACTTAACCGGCGTCTCAAAGGCAGGCGTAACGGCAAAGCTTATATAGTTACGTTCAATTTTTTTAAGTGGATATTATTACCTATGTATTTGATAATTAATCAATAAACACACCTTACACTTTACGAAAATTGCTTATTATTGCTCAGCGAATAAGCATACATCAATCATTATATTGTTACAAAGGCCAAAGTTTAAGAACGCTAAATATTATTTAGGTTAGCGTTTACCTAAATAATGCTGAATAATAAAACTAATACACCCGGAGGTTGTAATAAAAGTGATATTTTGCCTGATCAAAGAACAAATTAATTTACTTCATCTGATGCTGATGCAGATATTTTAATAACCGGGATAGCTGCGTAATAGGTTGATACTGCGTTGTATTAAGGTTTTACGCAACCCAATGATGGATGAGTAGATGGATAATGATAATTTGTCTGGACAGATAGGCAACCGCTGGTCGGCCGAGCCCTCGGGCACCTGGCTGGCTGTTGATGCCTGCCGCCGCGAGGCCGGTATGTGTTTTGGGGTAATCCCCAATCTTTTTAACCCTGCCTGGTCCGCACCGGGCGCTATGGCAGCGCTTTGGGCGTATGCGCGCACGGCATACATCAACAACCCACTGCCGCCCATCCTTAAAGAGCGTATTTTTGTTTATCTCTCGCGCATGGCTCCTGCGCCGTATAGCCTGGCCCGTCACGTTGGTTTTTTAACGGGGCGTGGCAAACCGGCCGGTAGTTCCGCAGCCCGGCCGCAAGACATCAACGAGGCGATTATCCTGTTGACTCTTCCATTGCCCGACCAGCAATCAACTGAAGAGGCGCTGCAGCGTTTTCAGCAATACTCGCCCTTGCATGAGTTACCCGAGCCCGGCTCGCCACTGGAGGCTGATTTGTTGCTGTTGCTCGGGGTTATTTACCTGCTGCCGCAACAAGCACACCGGGTAAGAGAATCGTTAAAACATTCGCTTACCGACACCGATACCCAATGGATAACTGCTTTGCTGAGCTACGTACACGCCGAGCATTGCCACGCCGCGGCCCAGAGCGAGCTTTATTTTGAACCTGATTTACAGGAACTTTTTGAGCAGGAACCCGAACTGGCTCTGCTGATACCCGGCACCAGCCGTCGTGAGCAAAACACAGGAACTATTGATACCGTAAGCCAGGAAAAAACTGAAGCAGCGGATGCTGAACTGACGTTGAACCGCCGGGACGACTTGTCATCGGCGGAGAACAACCCCGCATTGCTGCAACACGTGCTTGACCTTACCCCTGTCGGTATTTCGATCATGGAGCCGGTAAGGAATGACGAAGGTTATATTTTGGATTTCAGGCTGCGGATGGTGAACAAGGAGATGGAAGTCGAGGCAGGTAGAGACGATTTGACGGGTAAGCTTTCGGCCCAGGAGTATCCGGAAATAAGAGATACCGGCCTTTACGATATGATGGTGCGGGTAATGCAAACCGGCGAGCCTGAAACTACCGAATACCGGTATGAGCGTAACGGGCAGGAACGGTGGTATAATACGGCCATCACCAGGGTAAACGATACCTTGATTACCAGCAACCTCGATATAACCCACCGTAAACAAGCGGCTGAGGAGCGCTCAAGAAGTTTGAATTTGATGGAACAGTCTGAGGCGCTGGTGCAAATGGGCAGTTGGGAATACGACCTGCAAAGCCGCGAAATGAGCTGGTCGGCAGGTATGTACCGTTTGTTCAGGATAAAGCCCGGCACACTGGTATCGCCCGAAACTATGATGCAATTTGTGCATCCTAAAAGCCACGAAGCGGCCGAAACTCTCATCCGCAGTATCAGAAACGGAGAGGAAGCGGCTGAACAGGTATTGGATATGCTGATTGACGGCGAAAACCGCATCATGCGGGTGAAAATAAAAGGCACACCCGGCACCGACGGACAAATGACCCGACTATTAGGTGTTTACCGCGACATTACACTATCGCGCCGTTCGCGCGAGCAGATCTTGAAAGACACGGCTATGATTAAAGGCCTGGCTGATGCCGCGCCCGACATGCTGTATGTGATTGACCTGGTTACGCTGCAGATGGTTTATGTAAATAATCGCATTGAGGAATTGTTTGACAAGACCGCGTTAGAGATTAAAGAGCTGGGACAGGCTTTTTTTGATAACGTAGTTTATGAAGATGATAAACAGCTCTTCAGGGATAATATACAGGCGCTGAAAGTGTCTGACCGGGGCGAGGTACTGGGCCTCACCTACCGTTTGTACGACCACCGGCAACAATTGCACTGGATAAAAACCCGCCGTACGGTTTACCTGCGCAACGAGCAGGGAGAGCCCACCCACATTATCGGTATATCGCAGGATATTACCGAGCAGATGGCATTGCAAGAACGTAACCGGCAGTTGAACAATGAGCGGCTGACCATGGAAGAATCGCAGCAGCAGGAGATTTTTAAGGTAACGCTGCACTCGCAGGAAAAAGAACGAAAGCGCATAGCCGAAAGCCTGCACAATGGCCTGGGGCAGCTGCTTTACGGCGTAAAACTAAGCCTGAACCAAATAAGCGCTAAAAACCCCATGCCTGCCAACGAGGAAGCCCTGCGGCATACCGAGCAGCTGATTACCCAATGCATCCGCGAAACCCGCCGCATATCGCACGAGCTGATGCCCGCTGTGCTGGAGGATTTTGGATTGAAAGAAGCCATGCTGGATATTTGCCGGCAATTAAGCGGCGATACCAAATTTCAGTGCTACTTTACAGGCCTCGAAGTTAAACTGGACAAGGACCTGGAAGTAGCCATTTATCGCATCATCCAGGAGCTGATGATTAATGTAATTAAACATGCTGAAGCCAGTACCGGCACTGTAAATGTGGAAATAGCCCTGCGCAATATCAATATTTTGATTGAAGACAACGGCAAAGGCATGCACCCGGACGTAAAAAACAAAGGCATCGGTTTATCATCCGTAAAAAGCAAGGTTAAACTGCTCAAAGGCGAAATGGACATTAACTCAGCACCTGGCCAGGGCACCAGCATAAGCATCCGGTTGCCCTATCACTTACGCTGACTGCCGTAAAAAAGCCATTACTTTTACGACTTAGATACTGTCAAATATCAGTCTTGTTGCAAACTTTGATAGAGATAATCTTTACAAATCAAACTAAAAAACTGTGCAGCCTGCAATCCATAGGAAGTTAAAAAGGCCTCTCGTGCAGCAGCAAGAAAGGCCCTGATAAAATTTCTGTCTGGCACGTATTAAGCTTCTAAACCAGCCAGCACTTCGTAAAATGCGCGGTAAATTCGTCGTAGCATAGTAACGTCTGTGATTCCCCGGTCAATGTTGAGTTCTAAAAAGGTACGCTCCTCGTCGGTGTCTTCGGGCGTATGGGTGTGTATACCAAAGTCAAAGTCTTCCAACTCGGTAAACACGGCCCGAAGTTCAGCGTCGGCAAATAAAGCCGTTACTTTTTCGCGCGTGTTGGTTTTAATCACCAGGCGGTCGTCCAATTCGGGATAACCCAGCTTCACATCTTCGAGGCCAAAAAACTTGCCGATGCTGTCTAAAAAATCCTCGTCGTGCATGGCAAACCTAAAGTTGTGGTTTACGTTGAGCAAAGCACTGAACTGGGTTAACTCAGATCCGCCCTCAAAACCTCCGCCCAAATCAATGTCGATGTACAGTTCGATGTTGCGCCCGCCGTAACTGATAATGGTATCGTACGTTAAAATATCTTCTTCTGTGGCTAATTCGGCGGAAATTTTATCCCAGACCTCCTGTTCGGTGGCACCCGTGATAATGTGTTGTTCTTCCATGATGTAAAATAGTAGATGATTGTAACTATGGAAACACCGCACCCGCCGTTATGTTTACGCATGGTTATATATTTGGAAGTATTTCGCTAAAACAGTTGGATAGCTCAAGGCAATACTGCGCCCCGGTCAGTCAATCCTTTTCTGTACACACCAAACATCTGCAACTGCGCGGTGATAGCTCAGTTAATCAGGCAAATTATTTTTGCTGTAAGCAACAGTTTTTTTTTGTTGATACAGGCGCGATAAGTTTTGATCTAATTCTTTTTCATCCAAATGAGCTGCGACTACCGTTCCTTGTTCATCAATCAAAAAGTTTGCGGGTATACCCGACACTTGGTACAAAGCGCAAACGTTACCTTCAAACCCTTTTAACTCCGATACCTGTGGCCAGGCAAGTTTATATTTGGCAATCGCTTTTAACCATTCATCTTTATGAAGATCCAACGATACGCCCAGTATGTTAAATCCGTTCGCTTTATATTTATGATAAACTTTAACCAAGCCCGGAACACTTGCCAAACAAGGGCCGCACCAGCTTGCCCAAAACTCTACCAAGGTTACTTTGCCCTTAAATTGCTGTAACGATACTTTTTTGCCATTTGCGTCGGTCAATGTAAAATCAGGTGCGGTTTTTCCAATTATTTTCTTGTTAAAGCTAAGGCTGGTTATCGTAGTACTAAACCTTTTGGCAGATGGCAGGTTTTTGATTCTGTCGGTGAAACGATTATATAAAGATGCCATCAAACGGAGGTCTAAGTTATTACCGGAAGAGTAATCTTCAAGAAACACCAGAGGGGCGGGCGAATCGGGATTGTTTTTTACAAAGTTAAAAATTTCATTTTTATAATATACCTGCTCATCATGGTCCCACTGTATGTCTAAGATATGCTGCAATGAATCCTTCTTTTTCTTATCGCGTTCATTTTGTATACGCGTAATAAAATGCTGGTTTTTCTCGGCAAAATCCGAAATATTTTTCCAGCCCTTTTTAACCAAGTCTGCATAATCAGTTTGAGCTTTACGTGCGTTATTGATTTGACTATTCAACAGCACGTTGCCTGCTGCTATGTCTGTTGTGCCGGGCATCGCCAAAAACTCAAAAAGGTCCTCGTATCTTGACGCAATATTATTGAGCTGTTCATTAGGATACTTATTAATGGTATCTTGAGGGTAAAATGACAGAAAAGATCTTCTAGGTTCTTTTATGTAATAAGTGCCCGACAGTGTATTCCCTTCTTTCTTTAACGTAACGGGCAAACCGCCAACGCCTAAGCGAAATACGCCAATGGTGTCTTTGAGCGCCAATAGATCAATATGAAAAGTAACATAACCCGTCAGCGAGTCGGCAGCGGAGCCTGGCTGCTGAGAAAAACTGGAACGGCAGATAAGACAAAAGACAATAAACAGGATGTAACGGAAAATAGGCATGGTATTATTGATAAGGTAAATATTGTTTGCAAGGTAATATTTTAATCATATAATGAAAAAATATCAGCGCATGGAAGTCGCTTTATTTTTTTGGCCAAACAATGCCACCATTTGTTGTTTGTATAACTATAACAAACAAATACAATTATGGCTACCGAAGATAACAACAACGTACCGATTAACGACGAAGAAGACCAAAAAGCAAGCAGCCGCGAGCCGCAGGATACCAGTTTGGGAGATGCCTCAATAAACGACACCGAAGAAAACGAACAAGCCGGCGATGTAGAAGCCTGGAACCGCGCGTACGACGCCTCCACACCATCGTACGAACTTAACCTGGACGCCGGCATCGAAGGTGATAAAAAGGAAGAGTAGTTTTTTAGACGGTGAGTCGGTAAGACCGTGAGTCCGTTAGTTCAATTGGTTAAAAGTGAATAAGTTACTTTCCAAACGCGTCATTGCGAGGATACGAAGCAATTTCTTTAAGCTGAGCCAGCGTTTAGGCATAGCGTAAAAATCTGTCAAGCGTTTACTTGTCCCAAAGAGATTGCTTCGTATCCTCGCAATGAACTGTGTTTAAAAGCAAGGGATATTGGAATAATTTTCATGGTATTTTGTTTTTTGTGTTGCGATAGCGAAAGCTTGTTTGAGTAGTTTGTTGGCCACGGCAATCAGGGC
>CAJYSL010000105.1 GCA_913777515.1 uncultured Mucilaginibacter sp. | reverse complement strand
AAGCTGAATGCAGTGAGAGCACATTTAAATAAAGTTTCGCAACAACTCAAAGATGATGAAGTATAATAAAATACCGAAACAGGCATTGGTTTGCCTGATAACAGGCCTGCTGTTGACAAGTTTAACACCAATAATCAGCAAGCATTTAGCCATACCCCATTTTGCCAAAGGGTTTTTATCGGGTTTGGGCATTGCGCTTGAATGTATCTCATTAGTGCAAATACAACGCAGCACAAAAGCAAGCCAACGATGCAACGTGCTCTCTGTTTTTAAGAAAGTGAGTTAAGTGGTGAATAAAAGCGTGGTCTTTTGCCCCATCAATAAGCGACCGCAATAGCGCAGGCAAAATTATTTAAGCCGTGGGCGCCGCGGGCGTTGACTATTGGAGTCAGAGCTGTTGTTATTATTAGTATAATTAGGATTCCTGGTAAATCTTTCGGTGGGGCGGGCAGAAGGGCGTTTAAACGATGGCTTCGGCGCAACAGGTTTTTCTTCACTAATTTTAACTGTTAATTCCCTGTCCTGAAGTTGTGCACCGTCTAAAGCAATTACAGCATTTTCGGCATCGGTTAGCGTAGCCATCTCCACAAAGGCGTAGCCCTTGCATTTTTTGGTCTGTCGGTCGCGTACAATTTTAATGGTAGCAATATCGCCATGCGGGGCAATAAGCTGTGCAAGCTCCATTTCTGTAATCTCTAAAGGGAAGCCGCTTACAAATAATTTAACCATAACTGATAAGGTTTTCTCTAAATTAATAAATCTCAATCAAAATGAACAAACTGTAGGTAATTATGCAGCTTATCTCTGCATATGACCAATCTTATAATTTTTGTTTCAAAGGTATGTATACAACGCCGGTTTTCATAGCATATTTCAGTAGATTAAGTTTTTACTTACCTATTTTTTGTTTAGGATAAACCGGAGTTGGTTTGCAAAGAAATTATGGTGATAGCTCTTGGTTAAACTTATTGACTTTCAATAATGTAGCAGTACCAGGTTTAAACAATAAGAGGCGAATAAAAATCCGCCTCTTATTGTTTATTTTATGATAGTTGGTCAATAATCTTTAAAAGCTTCAAGTCTAGTTCTGATGGCTGTAGAATAGCCTGGTCTAACGGGATATATACAATTTGCTGGTTTTGAATACCGGTCATCACCTGGGTTTTACCTGCAATTAATCCCTCCACCGCTGCTACGCCAAACCGGCTGGCTAAAACACGGTCGTTACAGCTTGGGTGACCGCCGCGCTGCATGTGGCCCAATACCGATACGCGGGTGTCATATTGCGGGAATTTCTCGCGCACAATACGGCCAATTTCAAACGCGCCGCCAATTTCCTGCCCTTCGGCAACAATCAATATTTTTGAGCTTTTTTGGTGTCCGGGAGCCGATAGTCGTTCCACTAAATGTTCCAGGTTGTTTTTTAATTCAGGAATCATCACCGCCTCGGCACCGGCAGCAATACCAGCATGCAAGGCAATCATGCCCGAGTCGCGACCCATCACTTCGATAATGAACAAGCGGTCGTGTGATTCGGCCGTATCCCTGATCTGGTCCACCGATTTAACTACCGTATTTAAAGCAGTATCGTAGCCGATGGTGTAATCGGTGCCTTTCAGGTCGTTATCAATGGTAGCAGGTATACCAATTACCGGTATCTCAAACATCTCGCTGAATTTGTTGGCACCGGTAAATGTACCATCGCCGCCTATGGCTACCAAAGCATCAATGCCAAAGCGTTTTAACTGACGATAAGCTTTTTGTTTACCCTCATCGGTACGGAACTCTTCGCTGCGGGCTGTTTTTAATACGGTGCCGCCGCGGTGCAAAATGTTACCTACCGATTTCAGGTTCATTGGCTGAATGTCGCCATTAATCATGCCCTCATACCCTAACCGGATACCCGAAACCTCTAACTGGTAATAATGAGCAGTTCTGACTACTGCCCTGATGGCTGCGTTCATGCCCGGAGCATCGCCCCCCGAGGTATAGACACCAATTTTGCTTATCGTACTCATTCTTAATATACTCTTATAAAAATCTTCAAAGTCTTAGCAATGGTAATGCACAAATGCGAATGCAACGGTAGCTAAGTAATATGCCGCTAAAGATAGAGATTCTTAGTGTGGTATAGACACTTACTTTGTAATATTTTGAAAGAGATGAATAGGTGATTTTCTAAAGCCGGAGCTGATGCTTGTTCGCATTATCATATATTGATTGATGCATAACAAATGTGGCAGAGTAGGCACATCAATATCGGATTTCTGCTTAATTTTTATCTTTGCGCCAAAACACGAGAAAATCATGGCCGAACTTGCACCCTGTCCCGAATGTAAATCAACGCATACTTACGAGATGGATAATTTATTAGTATGCCCCGAATGTGGTTACGAGTGGAACTTGGAGGATAGCCAAACTGCAACCGGCGAACTGGTGGTGAAAGACAGCAACGGCACCGTTTTATCGAACGGCGACAGCGTAATTGTAATTAAAAACCTGCCGGTTAAAGGCTCCTCACAAAATATCAAATCAGGGACCAAAGTAAAAAACATCCGTTTGGTTGAAGGCGACCATAATATTGATTGCAAAATTGACGGCTTCGGTGCCATGGCGCTTAAGTCGGAGTTTGTAAGAAAGGCTTAGCTTCAGCTTTGCTCCAATATGCAAATGAGTGCTTTATAATGTAAAAATTGCCATCCCCTTAGATGGCTTTTTAGTTGTATCGCTCAGAACAAATATTCTTTTTTTTGATTGATGCTTTTGTGTTTTTGATTGATATTAAGTCATTTATGACTGAATAAAGCTATGTTATTCGGCGTTCTGCCAGAGAAGTCTACTGTTTTATAAATTCGGTGTATTTACAAATCATGACAATTTTGTATAAAACATTGCATCATTTTGATAAAACTAAATCTATCCAAAAAGTTACGTTTGTATTAATCAATTGTAACTAATACTCGTGCATTAATCACATTATCAGTGCTTTGTAAGCGTTGATGTAAGGGTTTGCATTGTCAACAGGTCAGTATATAGCAGTACAGAAACTTGCTGAACAAGCGAGAATGTGTGGTTATTATCATATAGAATCTGCCTGAGCAGTAGGTATACCGGCGAAAGTGGTAATCGATTGCAATTAAAATTGGCTTGGTGTGAGTGGTTGTTTGCAGATGATTGCTAAAAAATACAGACTGTTACGGATTATAGCCTTACCTGTCAGCTACAATTACAAACATTAAACACATAGTATATGGATAAAAAATTACTTACCCTATAATCTGCCCAACCCGAACGGCATTCAACTCCGGATGCCGCTTTGTAATCCTGAGTTAATCAATAAACCTTTATGAACAAAAAGAATGAAATCTAATTGTAAGGGGAAGGGTATATCCTTTCGTCAAAATTTCGAAAAGCACCGTAAGCTCATTAAATCGGTTCAGTATTTAACTTTTGCTGCGCTGTTAATCAGTTATAATCCTACTGCTAATGCGGCCGGTTTAACCTATAACCATTACACTATCGAAAATAGTCTGCCACCTATCAAAATATATGGTACTATTACTGATTTAAAAGGTAATCAGTTACCCGGCGTAAGCGTTCGGGTTAAGGGCACCAGCAAAGGAACCGTTTCAGATATGAACGGTAATTACATTTTAGAACTCGACGGACCAGCAACAATAACGTATACCTTTGTAGGCTTTGTAACCCAAGAGATCAACATTAATGGTGCACAAGCCATTAACGTTAAAATGGTTGAAGAGCAGAATGCGTTAAGCCAGGTGGTGGTTACGGGTTACGGTACACAATCTAAGCGTAACGTTACAGGCGCTATTGCAAAAGTAGATTTGGCTCAAACTCGTGACTTGCCTAACACAAACGTTATAGAGGCATTAAGAGGCCGCGTTCCGGGTGTACAGTTTAACAGCAATGGCCGGCCTGGGCAAAACGGTACCATTTTAATACGTGGCACTCGTTCGTTGTCAGGCGGTAATAATCCCTTGATTGTTGTTGACGGTATTTTCTTTAACGGGAGTTTAAGCGATATCAATCCTAATGATATTGAGTCGATTGATATTTTGAAAGATGCCAGCGCAGCGGCCATTTACGGAGCACGTGCAGCCAATGGCGTAATATTGATTACTTCTAAAAAAGGAACTACCGAAAAACCGGTTATCCGCTTTAATGTTTACACAGGCGTATCTAGTCCGGCTCACGAGATTAAGTTATTATCTCCTGAGCGTTATTTAGAAAAAACGCTGGATTATCAACGGCAAATGGCTTCGCCAGGCGCTGTGCTTAAGCAGGCGCAGGATTACCTCACCAGCTCAGAAAAAGCTAACTATGATGCCGGTATCACACTCGACCCATGGAAAGAAGCAACACAACGGGCAAGCTTTACCTCTGCTGATTTAAGTGTGTCATCAAAAGCAGGTAGAACATCTTTTTACAATTCGGCATCGTACACTAACGAAAAAGGCATTCTGTTTAATGATAACCAAAAGCGCATAACCTTGCGGTCTAATATAGAAACGCAGGTGACCGATTGGTTTAAAGTGGGTATGGCTAGCACCTTTATCAACCGTGATTTGTCAGGAATTGCTGCTGATCTAAACAGTCTTTATTATAGCAGCCCATACGGCACCTGGAGGTATCCCGATGGTGAGCCAACCCAGTTTTCGGTTAAAGAAGAAACCATATCTGGTAACCCTATCCGTGGCTCATTATTAACTAAAAACGAAGAGATTGCACGCAATCTGTTTGCCAACTTTTACGGTATACTTAACATACCTCAAGTACCCGGTTTGGCTTATCGTGTAAACTTTTCGCCAAACTACCGCTGGGATCATACTTATAATGCCACCCGCCAGGATACCCGGTTAACCAATAATACCAAATCGGCCAGTAAATTTAACCAGGAATCGTACGACTATGTATTAGAAAATATCTTAACCTACAACCGAAAATTTGGACGCGATCACTACTTTGATGTTACTTTACTTTACGGGCGTAATCATACAGGTTTCGAGAATACTACCGCAAGCGCCTCACAGTTGAGTACTGATGCGTTAGGATGGAATAGCTTACAGTCCTCAGCTACACCCACTATATCCTCCGGCAACGTGCAAGTAGATGGTATATCATCTATGGCGAGGTTAAACTATCGTTTTAAGGATCGTTATCTACTAACATTAACTACTCGACGAGATGGAAGTTCAGTATTTGCCAAAAACAATAAATATGCTACCTTTCCATCGGCATCTTTGGCCTGGGTTGCATCAGATGAAGCATTTTTAAAAGATTCTAAAACTATTAGTTCACTTAAGTTCCGGGTTTCTTATGGTGCTGTAGGTAACCAGGCTATTTCGCCTTACCAGTCTCTAAGTTTAACTGCCAATAATAACTATGTTTACGGCAACCCCGGAACAACAGCGGTTGGCGTTTATCCAGCCAGAATGGCAAACGCCGATTTGAAATGGGAAACCACTTATACTACTAACTTAGGTGTAGATTTTGGATTGTTCAACAACCGGGTTACAGGTACCGTAGAGCTATATAACAGTAAAACTAAAAACTTACTGGTTTTGCGTACTATACCACCAATGACTGGTTTCAATACTGTATTTACTAATTTGGGTGAAATCAACAACAAAGGTATAGAGATAGCCTTAAACACCCTGAACGTTAACAGCCAAAAGTTTACCTGGAACACTAACTTTACGGTATCTATAAACCGTAACAAAATTGTGCACCTTTACGGTACCGATGCCAACAAGGACGGTAAAGAGGATGACGATGTTGTGAACAGTTGGTTTATAGGAAGCCCGATTAATTCGTTTTACGGTTACCAGTTTGATGGTATTTATCAACAAGGCGACAATATTCCGTCAGGCCTGCAGCCGGGTTTCATCCGCTTTAAAGATACCAACGGTGATGGTATAATTAATGCTGCCGACCGTACGGTAGTGGGCTCAGGTGGTTCGCCTAAATTTATGGGAGGCTTGGGTAACACATTCACGTATGGTAACTTCTCGCTTAATATTTTTGTAAACACGATGCTGGGTTGGAAAGCGCCTTTCATCCTGCTTGATCCGAACTCATCACTGAGCGAGAACTCTCCGGGCCGTGCGCTTAATCAGATTGACGCCGGTTGGTGGACTCCTGAAAACCGCTCAAATACCCGTCCGTCGTTGGTTTATACCAACCCACTGGGTTACCAGTATTATGTGAGCCGCAACTTTGCCCGTATACAGGATGCTACCTTAGGGTATAATATGCCTAAGCGTATTGCAGAAAAGCTGAAGCTGACTAACCTGAAGCTATACGTAAGTGGTAAAAACCTGTACACGTTTACCAATTATCCGGGCTCTGACCCAGAAATCAATGCCGGAACTTCGGCTGCAACTATTAAATCAAATATGTATCCGCTGGCCCGTACCATATCATTCGGGTTTAATGCCGGATTCTGATAGTATTTACTTTATGTTATAACCACAACATGAAAAAAATTAATGTAAAAATTTTAGGAGCGGTCTTTTATACTGCGGTAATGGCTGCCTCCTGTAAAAAATCGGTGCTGGATGAAGTTCCAATGGCCAGTGTTTCAACTGAATTGAATTTCAAAACCAAAACCGGTTTTGATAATGCCATGACGGGCTTAATTGTGGCAGCTCGTGATGAGTTTAACGGCGAAGATTTAGGGCGCTGGTACGACATGAATCTCGGAACTGACATCGCTACCACGGGGCAGGAGCAAACCGTAAATTTCAGAAATTATACTACTTTTCTAACACCGTCGGCATCGGCAGCAAGCAGTTACTGGAATTGGGCCTATACGCAAATTATCGTAAGGGCAAACACTATTATTTCATTTGCTTCCAATTCGGCTTATGCCTCCGTTTTTGCAAACGAAGCAGAAAAAAATTCTTACATCGCCGAGGCTCGGTTTTTTAGAGCATATGCCTACAATACACTGGCTAATCTTTACGGAGGAGTACCTTTGGTGGATAAAGCGTATGACACACCAAAGGATGATTTTACCAGGGCAACACGTCAGGAAACTTATGATTTTGCCCGTGCAGACGCTGAATTTGCTTCGCAATATTTGCCAACCACGGTATCAAACGAAAGGCAGGGGCATATTGTTAAAGGTGCCGCCGACCACCTGCTTACCGAAATTTATATCAACTTAAAGCAGTACGACAAGGCCGTAGCGAGTGCATCAGCTGTAATCAACAGCGGCTTGTATAAACTGATGACTACCCGCTTTGGCGTAAATGCCAACCTACCCGGTGATGTGTACTCCGACTTATTTATTGAAGGTAATCAAAACAGGAGCACCGGCAACCTGGAATCGATTTACGTATGGCAGTTTGAAAATTTAGTTACCGGTGGCGGCGGCGCAACCGGCCGTAACAACCTGATTAGGGGGTGGACGCCTGCCTTATGGAATTTAAAAGCGCCTGATGGCGCCAGCGGTTTCTCTATTACTGATAGTTTGGGCCGTGGCGTAGCTTACAGCCGACCAACGACATGGTATTTTTACGACTTATGGAAAGATAATTCTCAGAACGATATCCGCAACTCGAAATACAATATCCGCCGTACATTTTATTACAATAATACCGCTACTTCTTTCTTTGGTAAACAGGTTGAAAAACGCACCACCCAAGAGGATACCATGCGTAACGTATACCCGTACCTGCGCAAAGTAGAAGGCAAGCCTTTTAACGGCGATCCAACCAGTGGCGGTACCGGTAAAGACTTTATTGTATACCGCTTAGCCGAAACCTATCTGTTACGCGCCGAAGCTTATTTGGGACAGGGCAACTTAGCTAACGCAGCGGCAGATATTAACGCGGTCAGGACCCGCTCTAATGCCAAACCCATATCGGCCAGTGATGTAAACATCGACTATATTTTAGATGAACGTGCCCGTGAATTGATTACCGAGGAACGCCGGCGTATGACCCTGAGCAGATTAGGTAAACTGGTAGAGCGTACCCGGAAATATCAAACTCGCACTGACGTAAAAGCTACTATACAGAATTTTCACGAACTTTATCCGATTCCGCAGCAATCTATTGATGCTAATGCGGGTGCTAAACTGGAACAAAATCCGGGTTATTAATCTATGATATTGATGGTTAGAAAAAGTATCTTATCCGTTGTTGCATTGTCGTTGGTTTTGTGCCAGGTGCAGGCACAAAACCAATGGAAAAAGGTGAGCGAAACTTTAGTGTTTGAGCAGCCACCATTTAAAAACTGCCATGCATCCACCTTGGTACAGACAAAAAAGGGCGACCTATTGCTGGCCTGCTTTGGCGGCTCGCAAGAAGGTAAAAACGATGTGGTCATATGGAGCGGCAAAATTGAGACCGATGGCAAAGTAAACCCAAGAGCGGTTGCCGACGGTAAAGGTACCGCTGCCGAACAATACCCTTGCTGGAACCCTGTTTTTTTAAGGCAAAAGAATGACCAATTGGTGTTGTTCTATAAAGTTGGACCTAACCCGCGTGAGTGGTGGGGCATGTACAAAACCTCTGACGACGACGGCACCACCTGGTCGGCGCCAACACGATTGCCCGACGGTATATTAGGGCCGATTAAAAATAAGCCTGTCATCCTGAGTAACGGTAATATCCTTTGCCCATCGAGCATCGAGTTGCCTAACGGTCATTGGAAAGTACAGATGGAATTAGCTGATCGCAGCTTAAAAAACTGGAAAGCTATACCGGTTGACACCGGTTCGAAGTTTGACGTGATACAGCCCAGTGTGCTGTTTCATGGTAAAAACAAATTGCAGATACTTTGTCGCAGTAAACAAGGCACGGTAGTGCAATCATGGTCGGATGATAATGGTAAAACATGGTCACCATTATCAAAAACTACGTTGTTAAACCCAAATTCGGGTACCGATGCGGTGACCTTGAAGGATGGTAGCTTTTTGATAGTGTATAACCCTGACGTGCCTGGCAAAGACTGGTTTAACGGGCGCTCCAAATTGCGCGTAGCCGCATCTAAGGATGGCCAAGCATGGGAAGATGTAGTGGTGCTCGAAAATGGTACCAAGGAAGAGTTTAGTTATCCGGCTATAATCCAAACGACCGATGGCCTGGTGCATATCACTTACACGTACGACAGAAAAAACATCAAGCACGTGGTGATTGAGCCCAATAAAAAATGAGTTGTTGTTTAGTTAATTGATAGTTTGTGTTTGGTCGGGGTTAGGAGTTTCCCCGGCCTTTTTTATGATTATCACATTGGATATCGCTGTGTCAATTTTGTGCAAATACCCAAGCATATAACTGTTATTAATGGTTTAGCTCCAGTAAAAATATTTGTAAATAGCTGTTGCCATCCGCATGTCTAATATAGCGGTTATAAGCCAATAAACTTCCGCTATTGCTCCAGATAACACTTCCCACGGCTTTATCATCATCGTTATGAAATGTAGCCTGCTCCGC
>CAJYSL010000104.1 GCA_913777515.1 uncultured Mucilaginibacter sp. | reverse complement strand
TACAAAATATTTGTTTTTATTAAAAAAACATTCTTCAAATATAACTATTAAGTATAATATTTTCAAAAAAAGCGAAGTAACGTTGCAATCTATAGTAAAGCAAATATATTTCGTCTAACACTTATAGTGTATTTTATACAACAACGGCCTCGCTTAAATGTTAAGGAGGCCGTTGTTATTTTTTTGTTTAATTTTTATAGTTTAAAACCGTAAGCTAAACGTGCGGCAACCATACCGTAGTTATCGTTCTGACCAGAGAAACGCTCGTAACGTACACCCAGGTCAACATTGCTCCATGAGTAACCGATACCAGGAGCTAAAATCAATTTAGTGTTTTTAGCATATTGGGTTTCAAATCCGGCACCTACCTCACCTGCTACGTAAAATCCGCTGCCGGCATAAGCTTTGATACCTGCTTTTAACGGAACGATACCTTGGTCTTTAAGATTTACACCATACACAGCATCTCTTGCAAACAGGTTATAATAACCAGAGGTTGCAGTAAAGGCAACACTATTGCTGATACCATATTGTAAACGTGCTGTACCGCCTAAAGCAAAATGCGAAAAGTTTCTTAAATCACCTGTAGGTACACCTGCTTCAACACCCACACCAAATCTCCATGCGTTTGGAGGAGTTGCTGATTGAGCTTTAACTGCACTTGTAGTAAATAGAGAGGCAACGGCAATACCTGCAGCTGCTATAACTTTTGTTAATTGTTTCATGATTTTTGATTCGTTTTTGTGAACTATGTTAAGTTATGTACCAATTTGTACACACACCGCTAAACAAATACTTTGCCACTTAACAATTTCTAAACACATGCAGCTACATATGTCACTGTTTTCAATTTTCACAGAAATTAAAAACGAATCGGATAAACCAATCATTTGATTGATTTTCAGCAAATTTTTATCTGAGCAGAATTTACTTTAAATTGAAAAGTCATAAAATTGTTAAATGCATTATTAGAAAAAGTATAGAAAGTGACAGGTGTACTAATTAGCTGCCATTTTAGTGCAATACTGTTTTTTAATGTAATGCTTTAGGGACAATTTTCTAATGATTTACGTTAGCGACATCTATAGTCTAATCAACATTTCAAAATAATTCCATCTTACAGCACTTCAATAATGGAATAGTTTTTCCCGTTAAAAGTGAATGAGTCGCCTGCCTGGGTACCTTTTAGTTTAAGTCCTACCGGAGACGCTGTAGATATAGCGACATAAGATTCACCTTCTGCATTAATATTTCCGGCACTTATGGATAAATAGAAATTACCTTGATTAGTCTTGACTACGCTGCCTGCCTCTGCCGTAGCTGATTTACTACCGGTGCTAATGCGATTGAGGGCCACCATCAGCTTATTCGCTTCATTTAACTGGGTGAGGTTACGGTTAGTTTCCTGCTGGGCCATTTCGCGGCCGGTCTCGTACTTGTCGCCGGCGCTGCTTTTGGTATCGTTGTTTGCGGCCTGTTGTGCTTCGGCAATGGCTTGCTGCGCGGCATCCATACGCTGCTGCACGTACTTAACGCACTTTTGATGTAATTGCTCTTTTAAGGTACTCATAAAAAGAAAAAGTCCTGCTTAAACTACTTAAGCAGGACTTGAAGTAAAAATAATTATAATATTAATATAACTCTAAAGCCACTATCGATTTTGCAGGCAGGCTTACCATGAGTTTATCACCATCGCGCTTAGCGCCGCTGAATGATTTTGGCACTACGTTCATCGGCTTGGTAAAGGTGTTAACATCGGCTGTACTGCCGGCGGTTAATACTTGACCGCTTACGTTGCTCCATTTCACATCTTTAAATGCAGTGCTTACATTAATAGTATTGTGGGAGTCGAGGTTAACCAGCGTAATATGTACTTTACCTGCTTTATCTTGAGAAGCCGACACGTTTACTGCGGGCAGCTTATTACCGTCAAATTCATAATCAGGGGTATTTAACTGTATAGGCAGGTATTTGGCATCCTGGTGTACCTTGTACATATCAAATACATAATAGGTAGGCGTCAGCAACATCTTTTCCTTATCTGTCAGGATGAGAGATTGCAATACGTTAATAGCCTGCGCCAGGTTAGCCATTTTCACCCGGTCGCAATGGTTATTAAATATGTTAAGGTTGGTACCGGCCACCAGTGCATCACGTAAACTGTTTTGCTGGTACAAAAAGCCCGGATTAGTGCCCGGTTCTACATTGGTCCATACGCCCCACTCGTCAACTACTAATGCCACCCGCTTTTTGGGGTCATATTTATCCATAATGGCAGAGTGCTTGGTGACATACTCTTCCATGCGCAGAGTATTTTTAATAGTATTAAAATACTCCTTTTCGCCAAAACCGGTAGCAGGGCCTTTATCATTCCAACGCCCGGTAGGCAGCGTATAGCTATGTAAAGACATACCCCACATGCGGGTGCCTACTTTTTTCATCATGGTTTCTGTCCACTCGTAATCGCCATCGCTTGGTCCGCAGGCAATTTTACGTAAACGTACGTTAGGATAATCACGCGCATAGGTAGCATAGCGGCGGTATTCGTCGGCATAGTGGTCGGCGGTCATGTTACCACCGCAACCCCAACTTTCGTTACCCACGCCCCAAAACTTTACATTGTAAGACCCGGGATGGCCGTTTTGTTTACGCAGCGCCGTAAGCGGGCTTGCGCCGTCAAAGTTTAAATACTCCACCCATTTGCTCATCTCCTCAACTGTACCACTGCCCACATTGGCTGATACATAAGGTTCGGTATTGAGTAGCTTACAAAGTTCTAAAAACTCGTGGGTCCCAAAGCTATTATCCTCAACCACACCGCCCCAGTTGGTATTAATCATTTTAGGGCGTTGTACACGTGGGCCAATGCCGTCGCGCCAGTGGTATTCATCGGCAAAGCAACCACCGGGCCAGCGCAGGTTAGGAATTTTGATGCGTTTGAGGGCATTCACTATATCCAGCCTGATACGGTCCTGCTTTTGTACGGGCAGATTTTTATCCACCCAAAAACCGCCGTAAATGCCGTGGCCCAAGTGCTCGGCAAAATGACCGTAGATGTGCCTGCTGATAGAGTCTTTCGAGTCATTACTTACCGTAATGCTCGCTGATTTTTGGGCATAGCTATTAAAGCTGACGCCAGCCAGTAATAGAAGTAAATATTTTTTCAAGGTACAGGGAATTGGTTAATTGTCAATTATACAATTATATGATATATACCTATTCCATTTTAAAAACTGTACAATATTTACATCTTTTCCGTAATACTGACATCAATTCATAACAACACGATATTATTAGTTATCGTTGTTGTACTTATTTAAAGCCAGCGCGGCGCTGATTAAGCTTAAATGTGTAAATGCTTGCGGAAAGTTACCTAACTGCTGCCCGCGTTTACTTAACTGTTCGGAGTATAACCTTAATGGGCTGCCGTAGCCTAATATTTTGGCGTAAACTTCGTTGGCTTTATCCAAATCGCCGGCCTTGGCCAAACATTCGGCATACCAAAATGAGCACATGGTAAACGTGCCTTCTTCTTCGCCGCCCAGCCCGTCAATGTTCAATTCACTGTTGCGGTAACGATATATAAGCACGTCCAATTTTAATTCACGCTCAACAGCTTCCAGTGTTTTAAGCCAGCGCGGGTCGGTAGGTGTAATAAACCGCACCAAAGGCATCAGCAACACGGAGGCATCCATGGTTTGTCCGCCCATGTACTGCACGTAAGCTTCTTTTTCCGGGTTCCAGAAATCGTTGTAGATATTGAGGTAAATTTCATCGCGCACATCATACCAGCGCTCACGCGGAAACGGGAACGAACGCGACTCACCTATTTTTATACCCCGGTCTAAAGCCACCCAGCACATCAGCCTGGAATGCAAAAACGGACGCTTATCGCCGCGTATTTCCCACAAGCCATGATCGGGGTCTTGCCAATGTTCACAAACAAAGTCAATTTGCTTGGTAATCATTTGCCAGAATTCGAAAGTGATTTGCCCGTCGTACTTATTAAACAGATAAATGGTATCTATCAGTTCACCATAAATATCCATCTGCTTTTGCCCAAAGGCATTATTGCCAATCAGTACCGGCTTCGAGTCCTTATATCCGGCAAACTGTGTCAGTTCCGTTTCTGTTTTAGGATGGTTGCCATCCATAGTATACATCAGGTGCATGTCATCGGCTATGCAATTAGCCTCTACCCAGCGCATATAGCTTTCGGCATCCTCAATAAAACCCAGCCTGAGCAGTACATACATGGTAAAAGAGGCATCGCGCACCCACGAGTAGCGGTAATCCCAATTCCGTATACCGCCTATGGTTTCGGGCAAGGCAAACGTAGCAGCAGCCATCACCGACCCATAAATGCGCGAAGTGAGCAGTTTCAACGTAATAGCCGACCGCCTTACGGTTTCTTCCCAGCGCCCGGTAAAGGTGCACTGGTTGGTCCATGTTTTCCAGTAATCGTAAGTTTTGTTATAGCAGTTCAGGCAATAGTGATGAAAATCTGTTTTAAAACCACTATCCTCAATACTGTTTTGCAGCACAAAACAGGCAGTTTCGCCTTGTCTAAGTAAAAATGTTTCGTCTATATCCTGCTTGTCCGACGTCAGTTTTACGTCAGACCATAAATGCAGTTCCTGCCCGTCTTCTGCTTTAAATACAATGCGGTTTTCGTCGGTATTAACAATGCTGTGCGGTGTTTCGGCATAATTAAAACGGGGCTGGCATACCAGGTTAAAATCAGTGCTACCGCGTATAGCTGTTACTTTGCGCACAATCGTCATTACCCCATTATCATCAACAATGGGCATAAAGTCGGTAATCTCGGCAATGCCTTCGTCGGCAAAAAAACGGGTAACCAATATGGCAGAGTCGGTAAGGTAAATTTGCTTATAGCTGGCGTTAGTAAATTGCGGCGTAATAGAAAAATATCCGCCTTTGTTTTTATCTAACAGCGCCCCAAAAACGGTAGGCGAATCAAAACGAGGTAAACATAAATAATCTATGGAGCCGGCATTAGATACCAGTGCTACGGTATGAAGATTACCTATAACGCCATAATTCTCAATCGGTTCATAGGCATCTTTCATGGTATTTGTCAATTTTATATGGTAACGGTGCTGCAATTAATTTAATGAAGTAAAAGAACTCATGTGGCCCTTTTACAAAATCTCTTACTTAACACTATTTAGTTGCGCTTGTTTACACTTTGGCTGTTTACTGTGGCTACTTCCCGGTAACTATAACTTAACAACAGTTTAAAACAGAACCACACTTTTAAAAGTTGTATACCGACTGGTAAAAGCCATTTACAGTGCCAGGGAGGGATATTCATGAGGATAAACGAAGATGAAAATGCTATTGCCTTTTACCAGGAGGCACTCGACCATTTAAGAGACAGCGGTATTGAATTTTTACTGGGGGGCGCTTTTGCCATATTTCATTACAGCGGTATTTACCGCGACACCAAAGACCTGGACGTTTACTGTAAGTCGGTTGATTGCCCGCGCATCTTAAAATACTTTAACGAGCGGGGCTACGAAACCCAATTTACAGATGCCCGCTGGCTGGCCAAGATATTTAAAGGCGAATATTTTATTGATGTGATTTTTGATACGGTAAACAACATCTGCAAGGTAGATGATACCTGGTTTCAGCGGGCCGAAGATGCCAGTTTTTTTGACCGTGATATAAAGCTCTTGTCGCCCGAAGAGCTGATTTGGAGCAAAATTTATGTACAAAACCGCGAACGTTATGATGGCGCCGACATTAACCACCTGTTGGTACAAATAGGTGCCCGGCTGGATTGGCGTCACCTGCTGTTCAGGCTCGACCAGCATTGGCAGTTGCTGCTGTCGCAAATTGTCATTTTCCAGTTTGTTTACCCGGCCGACTACCAGCAAATTGTACCGCGCTGGCTGTATGATGAATTGCTGCGCCGGGCCGCCGAGCAGTTTGACTTGCCCTCGTCCGAAGAAAAAGTTTGCCGCGGCCCGATGATTGACCAGACACAATATAGTGTTGATATTAAAGACTGGAACTATAAATCATATACCATAAAAACAGTTTAACAGCGATGGAACAAAAAAATATAACCCGTATTGCAGCTGTTGGCGATATACATGTACGGGAAACTGACCATGGCAAATGGGTTGAATACTTTAGGGAAGTATCTGCCAAGGCCGATGTGCTTTTGATTTGCGGCGACCTTACCGATACCGGCGATGAAGACGAGGCGCAGGTATTGGCCAACGAGTTGCGTGCTTGTACCATACCGGTCATCTGCGTTTTAGGCAATCACGATTACGAAAAGGGACGCCAAAAACTCATCAGGCAGGCCGTGCAAAATCATAACGTCCATGTGTTAGATGGCGAAGCGATGATTATCGGCAATGTTGGCTTTGCAGGTGTTAAAGGTTTTGGTGGTGGCTTTGACCGTTACTTACTAACCATGTTTGGCGAAGATGCCAACAAAGCGTACGTACAAGAATCGGTTGATGAGGCGCTGCATTTAGAACGCGCCCTGCAAAAGCTGGATGCAGACCCTCAGGTGCATAAAAAAATAGCCGTTTTACACTACTCGCCTATCAAGGCAACGGTAGTTGGCGAGCCCGAAGAAATCTATCCATTTTTAGGTTCGTCGAGGCTAGCCGAAACGCTGATGCGCAACAATGTGCTGGCAGCCTTTCACGGTCATGCACATGCCGGCACGCTTGAAGGCACCATTAACAATACTGATATTAAGGTATTTAACGTGGCCAAACCTGTACTAACCAAAGCTGGCTACGAGTGCCCTTATTATCTTTTTGATGTATAAAGTTGTAGCAAATTTTACAGTAGTGGTAAAACCTTTTTAAACCTTGGCTTGTAATTTGCACCATACCCTACATCAGATTCAAAAATGTTACACTTATGAAAAAGATTTTTTTGTTATTCGGTTTGATACTGGCTGTAATAGTTTCTTCTACGGATTTCACGATGGCGCAACGTCGTAAAATGAGTTCGCAAGCTAAAGGTGCCTTAATTGGTGGTGCCGGTGGCGCCATTGCCGGTGGTTTAATCGGCCATGGTGTTAAAGGTGCCTTAATTGGTGGCGCTATTGGTGCCGGTGGTGGTTACGTAATTGGTAATGAGCACCGTCGTAACAAAGCTAAAAGACGCGCCTATTACCGTTCGCACAACCGCAACTCACGTTATTACAGCAGACGCCGTTATAATTAACAGCGAAAGCTTAAGCATAAAAAAAGCGATGCTCTGATGGGCATCGCTTTTTTTATGCTCAATAACCTATTCATAAAACTATCGCTTTACTGTTGGTGTTGATTTGTTAATTATAAATTAACAAGTATGTCACCCATCCAGATTTTAAACCGCGAAACTTTATCAGACCAGAAGTATCCGCTTAAAACTTTTACTTACCTAAAGCCGGATGCCGGGGGTAAAATACAGGAGCAGAACACTGAGGTATACTACCGCCCAGACGCTGTTGCTGTGTTGCTGTATGATGAAGCGAAACAGAAGTTATTACTTACAAAACAGTTCAGGTTACCGGCTTACTTAAACGGAAATGAGTCGGGCTATCTCACCGAAGCTTGCGCCGGTTTAATTGACGAAGGCGAAGCGCCCGAGCAAACCATCATCAGAGAAGCCAAAGAAGAATTAGGTATTGATATCAGCAACATCCAAAAAACAGGAGCCGTATACACATCGGCCGGCGGAATTACCGAATACCTGCACCTATTTGTGGCTGCTTATGATTCTTCTGTTTTCAAGAATGCGGTTGGAGGATTGGCAGCAGAAGGTGAAATAATTGAACCGGCAGAGCTGAATTTTGACGAAGCTAAAACAATGTTGAAAGCCGGACAGTTTAATGATGTAAAAACTGTCATGCTATTGCAATATTACTTTTTGTTTTGTTAATTACAATCAGTTTGACATGGCTTCATCATCGAAGCAACAACATTAAATATAAACCTTAAACCAGTAATTGATTATTGTTTTTGATTGGACTGAATGGTTAATAAGCTCATTGCTTTTATTGTAGTATACTTTTTAGCTGCCCATGCGCTTTTAGCGCAAGACAGCGTGATGGTATCTACCTTTAAGCAAACGCAAATTGATACCGTTGGCCAAAAAGACCTGATTGATGTTTTCAAAAAATTTTTTAAACCTAACAAGCCGTCAACAAGAGTTAACCCGCAAGAAGGCAGCGTTTATTTCTCTTTTCTGCCTACGGCCTCTACCCTGCCCGACGGTGGCGGAAAAATGTTTATTACGTCTACTACGGCCGGTTTTTATTTAGGCAGTAAGCAAACTACTAACTTATCAAGCTTTACTTTTACACCCTACTTTAATTTTAAAGGCCGTTTTGGCTTGCCGCTGCGCTCAAGTATCTGGTTTAATAACAACCAATGGTACCTGGCCGGCGATACGCGCTTTATGGTTTACCCGCAAGATACCTGGGGCTTGGGCGGTAACCAGCCTGAAGAAAATCGTATGCGGGTAGATTACCGTTACATCCGGTTTTATCAAAGCCTGTATAAACGAATAAAATCTTACTTTTTTGCCGGTGTGGGTTATAACCTGGATTACCATATGCGCATCAAAGGCAATTATGAAAACCACGACCTGCAGGACGTATCGGGTTATGCCTTTGGTACCGATTATGGCCAAAACTCTTTGTCATCCGGTGTAACCTTTAACTTACTTTACGATACCCGGAATAACTCCATTAATCCCTTACCGGGCTGTTACGCTAATTTAATTTACCGGATAAATACACCGGTAATGGGCAGCAACCGTACCTGGACCTCCGTTTATGCAGATATGCGTAAATATATTTCACTTAACCCTGGCAAACCGGCCCAACAAAATACCCTGGCGCTCTGGACTTATTTTTGGAGCACTTTAGACCGCGGAGCACCTTACCTGAGTTTGCCCAGCGTAGGATGGGATTTATACAATCGCTCGGGCCGGGGCGTGGAACAGAACCGTTACCGCGGACAGAGTTTGTGGTATACCGAAGCCGAATACCGGCGCAGTATCACCCGCAATGGCTTAATCGGTTTTGTGCTGTTTGCCAACTTGACCTCAGTAAACGAACCTGATACCCGGCAGTTTAATTATTTTCATCCGGCAGGCGGCGGCGGTTTACGTATCAAAATCAATAAAGCATCTAACACTAATATTGCTATTGACTATGGCTTTAGTAAAGGTTACTCGTCTATCAGGCTTAATTTGGGTGAAGCATTTTAATTTTTATGGTTAACATTTTATCAGAAGTTGATAATGCCTTATCTATAAATATACTTAAGGTTGTCTGCAAGTAATAATAGTATAAGAGCAAATGGTTGTCAAACTTGTAACGACAAATCAATCTTCATTGCTAAAACGATATACCTGAATGTAAAAACATCATTGACAATAAAGCCGTTATTGATAGGTTATCATATTATTAATTACATTAGCCAGGTATATTGAGGTAACATGAGCATCCCTGAAAAAGAAATTACCATTTACGACATTGCCAGAGAATTAAATATTTCTGGTGCAACAGTAAGCCGTGCCCTCATGGACCATCCTTCGGTAAATATTAACACCAAACAAAAGGTACAGGACACCGCCAAAAGACTGGGTTACCGTTCAAACCAACTGGCCAGTAATTTGCGAAAAAAGAAAAGCAACATTATTGGCATTATTGTGGGCAACCTGAATAGTAGCTTTATGTCGAACGTGATTTTCGGGGTCGAGAAAGTGTTGAGTGATGCCGGCTACAACCTGATTATCAGCCAGTCGTTAGATAATGTGACCAAGGAAATTGCCATAGCCCAAGCCATGTACAATAACCGGGTGGACGGCCTGCTGGTGTCGCTAGCATACAGCACCGAAAATGCCGACCATTTTGAAAGCTTTGTAAAACGGGGCATTCCGCTGGTTTATTTTGACCGTGCCTGGCCTCACCCCGACTGCCCGAGCGTAGAGATTGATAACACTAAAGCCGCTTACGAAATTACCAGCCATTTAATTAAACAAGGATGCAAGCGCATTGCCCATATAACCGCCTTTAAACTAAGCAGCGTTGCCGCCGACAGGTTTAAAGGTTACCGTCAGGCACTCGAAGAACACCAGATTCCGTTTGACGAAAGTCTGGTTATTCCGACCGAGCTTACGCTCGAAGCCGGCGTTGAAGCGGCTCAAGCCTTACTTAATATGACAGAACGACCGGATGGTGTATTTGTAATTAATGATGCCTGCGCTGTAAGCTGTATGCAGGAACTAAAGCGCCATGGCGTACGCATACCCGAAGACATTGCCTTTGCGGGGTTTAATAACGATACAGAAGCCAGCATTATCGAACCTAACTTAACTACGGTAGACTATAAAGGGTACGACATGGGTACCACCGCTGCGCAGATACTACTCGAGCAGCTGGACAATGCGAACGATAAGAAAGGCCGTAAAAACACACTTATTCAGCCATCCGAAATTATTATCAGGGCATCATCTTTACACCAGAGTTAATGGCTTGATGTACGTTGCAGAAAAGAGTCGGATTTAAGCAGGGCGTTTAGTTAATTAACCTTAATTTAAGCTATACAACTACATTTCTTTACTTTTGCGCCGATGACTGCTATAACAAACCGGTCGCCGCGCGAATTGCGTATCGGGTGTGCTATTTTCTTTTTCATTTCGGGTTTTGGCTATTCCTCCTGGGCTTC
>CAJYSL010000103.1 GCA_913777515.1 uncultured Mucilaginibacter sp. | reverse complement strand
ATTGTTTATTTTTCTTTCAAAATTAAAAAAGCTATCCGAAAACGGATAGCTTTTTTTTAAAGACCGGAAAGCATTATTTGATGATATCACGAAGCTCAAGAGCTTTGATGATAGCACGGTATCTTTGAATGTCTTTTTTGTACAGGTAAGCTAACAAAGCACGACGTTTACCTACCAATTTTTGCAGTGATAACTGAGTGGCAAAATCTTTTTTGTTTTTTTTCAAATGCCCTGTTAAGTGTGCAATACGGCTGGTAAATAAAGCAACCTGTCCTTCTGCTGAACCTGTGTTAGTAGCTGCGCCACCATGTTTTGCGAAAATCTCCGATTTCCACTCTGAACTTAAATACATTGCTTGAATAATATTAAAGCGTAAATACTTTGATTAATTAAGCCGCAAAGATACAAAATAATCCCTGATAAACAAACACTTCTGTACGTTACAATAAATAGGCACCAGCCATACCATAATTTTGTAATTGCCGGATGCCGGTACTCGATATATGCTCAAATTCGCGGTCGCAAAAAATGGAAACTATTTTAAAATGCTGGCTGCTTAAATCCTGCAGGTAGCGGTACTGGTTAAGCTCGTACTGCAAATCGGTACTGTTGCGCAAACCGCGAATAATGGTAACCGGATAACCTAGGCTGTTTACGTAATCAATCAGTAAACCTGTATAACCGGCTATTTGCCGGTTGCTTAATACCGCAGGCACCTCAAAAACGGATTCGTCTTTAGCGGGATTGCTGCCTTTAGCAATAATAACCTTATCAAATATAGCCTCTACCTTCTGCAAAATATTGTAATGCCCTTTATGAAACGGATTAAAACTGCCTGGATAAACTGCAATTTGCGGCTGCCGATGTTGTACATAGGTAATCAATGCCTCTAAATCTGGATTAGATACTTTGGTTTGCAATCGGCGTAGCGCTTCTACCCTTTTAACCCGGTATAAGGAAAAATCAGCAAACTGAAACTCTTTAAAAATCTGGTCTTCGTAAAGCAAAAGCTTGTTTAACGGTTGCCTTAATATATTCAGGTCCATATCACAAAAAACGGCAGACAGTTCGGACCGGGGTCCGTGAGTTTTGGTATCTAAAATGATGTCATAAACATCTTGCTTTAGCTGAGGGTCGCCATCGTAATTATGCATAAAATATGCTGCCGAATCTTCTTCGCTAGTTGCCGATTGCGGGTTGTAAATTACATCATGGTAAGCGGTGGCCAGGAGTAACACCCGATGGTCAGCTAAACCTCTTTCTTGTAGTTGCTGATAAATATCGTGCAGATGCTCCGGCGTAACATAAAAACGATGCGGCTCCTAGTAACGTTTAATTACCTCATCGGGCACACCTAAGCGTTTTAGTTTTAACAGTAAACCATTAGCATTCATAAAACCTGTTTTAAAATACCCATCAAATGTATTGTTTTGCGCCTGCTAAACAATATATGGGCTAACGCTATTGTTTATGCACTACAGATACTATGGAACAACAAAAATACGCCACCTTTGAAACCGAACACCGGGTACGCCCGGATGATATAGACATGTTTCAGCATGTGCATAACAGCAAATATTTTGATTATGTGCTGGCTGCCCGTTACGAGCAGATGGATACCTGCTACGGCATGGCAATGGAAAAATTTATGGAACGTGGCTTTGGCTGGGTAGTGCGCACTGCCCATGTTGACTACAAGCGTCCCCTGGTAATGGGCGATTACTTTATTGTACGCACCGGCATAGAAACTATTGATGAAAAAGGTTGCCGCGTAGCTTTTACTATTCTTAACAAAGCTACCAAAAAAGTTTGCTGCGATGGCTGGTTTGACTACACCATGATTGACATGCAAACCGGCCGTGGCGCTAAAATTCCGCAGGATATTATTGAACATTATCAGATTTATGCGTGATGGCCAACTAACGTAATCAACATAAAAAGACATGCGGCTATTTTGATGATATATCCATTTGGGATTATATGCTAAATGAAAGAAAAAACGGCATCTTTACCTGATGAACAACCGCTTAATCAGTGATTTAATTTTTTCCTGGGTTATCCTTCTCACAACTGTAAACAGTTTTGCGGCATCGCAAAAAAGCGATACGCTGTCAACCGCCACCATTGACCAGTTGATTAGCAAACAACTGCCTGCCGTTGCGCCCGGAGGCGTGGTGTGCATTGCCAGGCATGGTCAAATCATCTACAAGAAAGCTTTTGGGAAAGCTAACTTAAAAACCGGTCAGAACATGACCGAAGACATGGTCTTCCGTATTGGCTCTATCACCAAGCAATTCACTGCGGTAGCCATGTTACAACTGATAGAACAGAGTAAACTTTCTTTAACTGACACGATTCAGCGATATGTAAAAGAATTTCCGGTAAAACCCTACCCTGTTACTATTGAAAATCTGCTTACGCAAACCTCTGGAATCATCAACTACCAAGCTATTGCACATCCCAATCCTGCAAAAGTCAGAGAAAACTACACTCCTGCCCAAGGTGTTGATTACTTTAAAGATGAGCCCTTATTGTTTAAACCCGGAGCTAAGTTTGATTACAGCAACTCCAATTACTACCTTTTAGGATATATTATTGAACAGATAACCGGACAATCATACCCCAACTACTTAACTGAGCACATCATTAAACCTGCAGGATTATCACATACTAATTATATTGGTTCGGGGCAGACCGGCAACAACATGGCCAGCGGTTACTCCAGGTTTGATGGCAAACGATGGGAAAACGCTGAGCTACAAAATCCAACCATATTATATGCCGCCGGAGGTTTAATGAGTAACGCTGATGATTTAGTAAAGTGGCACCAGGCATTAATGCAGGGCAAACTTGTTAGCCCCTCATTACTTAAAAAAGCATACACACCTTACCGGTTAAGTGACGGAACAACGTCAGAATACGGTTATGGCTGGTATATCCGCGATTTGGATGACGAGCCCACTATTGAACACGGTGGTTCGACCGATGGTTACCAGACCGATGAAATTTACCTGCCAAACCGGGATATGTACGTCGTTACGTTGTTCAACGGTTTTGAACAGGATATGGACTGGGTAGTATTATCTAATGATATAGCCCGGCTGGCATGTGGTAAGCCTGTAGACCTGAATGTGAAACTTGATGAAAATTTGCTTAAGCAATATACAGGCACCTATATTTTTAATGCAGAGCATCAGCTAATCATTACCTGTAAAGGCAACCGGCTGTTTGTGGAGTCGCCCAATCCTAAAGACAGACTTTGGCGAGTGCAACTGCATGCCAAAAGCAGCACCCGGTTTTACATTAAAGAAGCCAGGTTAGAATTTGAATTTTCAAAAGATGAAACCGGTGCATTGAATACGCTTACTACTTACAATGGCAGTAAAAAAGATGCAGATTGGAAGAAAAAGACTCCAAACTAAGGTCTAATTATATTGACTGATTATTTACCATTGACGGCCAGCAAATCTCGCCCATAATTTTGCCGGAATAGCCAGTACGATAGCAGCACGTTGCAGGCAATTAATGCCCAAGTCAGCTTAAACATCATCACCCAAAACAACACTATAAATAAGCCCATTAGCCATTGCAGATATCTATCCATGTTAAGCCCTATGTAGCTCAATAGTGCATGCAAAAGCATCAGCATACTTAAGGCTATTAAAAATAAATTGACCGCCAAAAGCAAATTAAAACGGCTAAGCAGCCACACGACTTCGGGCAGTAAGAGCAGACTGTAGGTTAGGGCTGCAAAAACGTAACGTTTACTAAAAGACAATGGGAAGTTACGCACCCAGGTTAAGTAAACCTGCTCAAACTTTTGATGCTCAAATACCAGTACGGCGTGTGCTATGCCTATAGCCAGCACGGCCATGCCTGCCACCCTGGCATCGTGCTTTACATCAGCAAACAACCAGAATATACTCATAATAATTAACCACGACAGACCTTTGGTAATTATAAAAGGTATTTTGAGCCGGTGCAGGATATGATAGATGTACAAACTAAAGAGAGGCTTTTTCAGGCGGTTGCTCCGATATAACCATGCGGGTCCGTTATTACCGGTTATCAAACGATTGAGGTTTACCGTGTATATCCAGGCGCCAAGAACCATTAACAGCAATAGGTACAGCACAATTAACAGCGGTAAAATATAATAGTGATTGCTTAAACCAACGCCAACAGCTACCAAGCCATAGAGCGTTACGGGTAAGAAAATGGCAGCTTGTATTACGAACCAGCTTTGAAGTTGCGCTTGCTTTGAAAATGAAACGGCGCTGTAATACAAAAACTGTTGTGTAGGCGCATTAATTTGCCCCATAACATAATGCATGCTTTTAAGTGCGTAAAGCAGCCAAACAGCAAACACCAATAACAGCATCACCGGACTGCTTACCAATGCCAGCATCAGCGTTTTGTGGTAATTTAGCAATTGGCCCGGGTCGACGGCGCCTATCATAAACAAAAAGAAGAAAAGAAATAAACCGGCATGTGCCTGGTAAAACCCGTTCACAAAAATACGGGTTAGTACGTGGGTGAGCGCTTTACTCATAACCCGATAACGTGAGTTAGGGTCTGCTTATCAACCTGCAGTAGGCCGGCCGGCAGCAAATCAGTGTCCAGCACCTGGTGCGATGACAATAAGAAGCTGGTTTGGTATTGCTGATGTTGCTCTGCTATCCATTGATAAAGAACGGTTAGCGCAGCGGCATCAATAGTAATGAGTGGTTCATCCAACAATATCAGTTTGGGTTTACCTAAAAAGGCCAGCACCAGAGACAACTTTTTTAACATCCCGCTCGAATAAGTACCCACCGGCTTACTGATGTAGCTGCGCATATCCATGCTGTCCAGGTAGCTATCTTCCTGCCCGGAGGGGGCATCTTTTGCCGAGGCAAATAAATTAATCAATTCCCGCCCGGTTAAAAATTCGGGAAACAGGGGCTCAGCTTCGGCAAAGTTCACCAGTTTACGATAGGCTACCGGCTCTTTTTTGATGCTGATATCATCGAGCAAAATATCGCCCTGAAAAGCCAGCATACCGGCAATCGATTTTAACAGGGTGCTTTTACCGGAGCCATTAACGCCTTTAATCCAATAGATGCCGGGCTCAATATCAAAAGCCGGGATATCCAGGGCAGGATACTGCCCGTATGATTTTTGAAAATTTACAAAACGAAGCATCGGTATTCAGTTAATCAGTGCAAATGCTGCCAGGTTAAGAGTGCCGATACTTCGTTTTGTTACATTAGCGGTAAGAACCTTCTACAATATCGCCGTAAAAAGTTTTCACATCCATACCGGCAGCCCTAACCTGCTGCGGTATTAGACTATTGGCCGACTGGCCGGGGGTGGTATTGATTTCGATGAAATAAAAATCGCCGGTTTGCTCATCTAAAATAAAATCAACCCGTACCATGCCACGGCAATTCAGGCGCAGGTAAACTTCGGTCAAAATGTCGGCAATCTGGTTGTTTTTTTCTTCGGGCAAGTCGGCCGGTGTAATTTCCTGGCTAACGCCTGGGGTATATTTGGCTTCGTAATCAAAAAACTCTTTAGAGCTGATGATTTCGGTAGCGGGCAGCACTACAACTTTGCCATGCAAACGTGCCAGTCCGCGGCTAAACTCTCTGCCTTTAATAAACTCTTCTACCAGTATCTGCTCATCTTCGCGGAAAGCTTTTTCGAGTGCAGCAGGCAGTTCGGCTACGTTATGTACCTTGCTCATGCCCACGCTACTGCCGCCATTGTTGGGTTTTACAAACAACGGAAACTTCAGTGCCGATGCAATGGTGCTTACATCGTGCATATCACCTTTAAACAGCTTTACCGATTTGGCTGAATGCAGGTTTGGAACACCCTGCACTAAAGCCTTGGTGTAAGCTTTATTCATGGTGATGGCCGAGGTGGTGGCATCGCAGGTGTTATAAGGTAAACCTAACATATCCAGGTAGCCTTGCAGTTTGCCGTCTTCGCCGGGTGTTCCGTGCACGGTGATAAACACACTGTCGAATTTGACCTTACCGGTGCTGAGCGGCAGGCTAAAATCGTTTTTATCAACATCTACCGTCTCATCGCCGTTTTGGTAAAACCAGCGGTCGCGGTTAATGAGGATGGTATATACATTATACTGGTCGGCGTTAAGGTTAGCCGCAATATTTTTGGCGCTATTAATAGATACCTCATACTCGCCGGTATAACCACCGGCCAAAAGGGCGATATTCTTTTTGCTCATACTGTTCAAATATAGAAAAGTTCGGACAGTCAAAAATTCAAATCGTGGATTGAATGTTTCAATTTATACTTTACTTTTGCACATGCCTTATAAAGAACGCGATATCAATAAAATGTACTATACCATGGGCGAAGTAACCGCTATGTTTGGCGTTAACCACTCGTTAATCAGGTATTACGAAAAGGAATTTGATATACTGCAGCCTAAAAAAAACAAAAAAGGCAACCGCTATTTTACTGAGGATGATATTGAAAACCTGAAAATCATTTTTCACCTTATCCGCGATAAAGGCTATACTTTACAAGGCGCTAAAGACCACCTGAAAAGCAATATCAACGAAACCAAAAGCCAGCAAAGCGTTTTATCAGCCCTCGAAAACCTCAAAAAGTTTTTACTGGAAGTCCGTGACCAGTTGTAAATGACTGCCGTGCAGAACGGCTCTTGAGCGCATTAAGTCGTAATTTCATACTGGCTCAACCATTCTTTTGTATCTTGGGGCACAAACCTATCCTGTAAGTGCAAACACTGCTCCGTGCCCATCAAGGTGAGATACCCTTTTTTTACTGGTTGATGCCGCTAATGACCGGCATTACAGTGGCCTTGTACAGCAATCAGCCTTTGTGGGTAACCGCTATATTGTTGGTTTTGAGCCTGAGTACCTTGCTATTTGTTGGGTTTAACCTTTTCTATAACCGTTTTCGTGTCCATCGCATTGCCTGGCTGGGCGGTGTCACACTTTCGCTCATTTTGTTTTGTGCGGGTTGGTTAGGCACCTATCGTGGCAACGAACTGAATAACACAAATCATTTTGCTAAGCTTAAAGCCAATTACCTTATTGTAAAAATAGTAAGCGAACCTGCTGCAAAAGGTATCTATACCCGTTTTAACGCCCAGGTGCAAAGCTTGGTTACAGGCAAATATACCAGGCGCGCTACCGGCAGTTTGTTAGTTACTTTTGTAGCCGATAGCAATAGCCACAAGGCGCGCTATGGCGATGTATGGCTTATACCGGCTACCTACAAACACATCGACCCGCCTTACAACCCGGCCGAGTTTAACTATAGGCGTTATCTGGCCAACCAGAATATCTATTACCAGAGCTTTTTGCCGTTACCATATGCACGGCTGCTAAAGCGTAACCATGGCAACGGGCTTATTGCATTCTCGCTAAAAACAAGGCAGCAGATGGTAGCCGCTATCAAAACTTATTTACAACAGCCTGAGGCCGCCGCCATAGCCTCTACCCTATTGCTAGGTTATAAAGCCGATTTAAGCAGCGAAGTGTTACAGGCATATTCTAAAACCGGGACCATCCATGTGCTTTCGGTATCGGGTGCACACGTGGCGGTTATTTTCTGGCTGATTAGCACACTGCTCAAACCGTTCAGGCATCATCGTTATGGTAAGTGGCTTAATGCCGGCCTTTCGCTGGTACTGATTTGGGGCTATGCTATACTCACCGGCTTGTCGCCGGCCGTGTGCCGGGCAGCCGTTATGCTTAGCCTGATTATTTTGAGCAAAGCCGGCAGCAGACCAGTACATACCCTAAACGTATTGGCGGTATCGGCTTTCGGCTTGTTGCTTTACAATCCGCTCCTGATTGCCGACGTTGGCTTTCAGCTTTCGTACTTAGCTGTATTCGGCTTACTGGTGGTGCAGCCCATTATTTACGAACTCAAAGAGTTTAAAAATCCGGTAGCGCGTAAATTGTGGTATGCCGTATCAGCATCCCTGGCGGCACAAATCATCACGTTCCCGTTAAGCGCATATTATTTTCACCAGTTTCCGGTTTACTTTTTAATCAGTAACCTGCTTATCCTCATACCGGCCGAAGCCATTGTGGTTATCGGGGCAATATTTTTAACCAGCACGTTTATCCCTAACTTCAAAGTGTTCAGCCAATGGAGCGGTTATTTGTTAGAGCAGATTATTGTTTGGATGACGCGCGTTCTGACTTCCATTGAACACTTGCCTTACGCCAGTATAGGTAAAATATGGCTTACCCCGCTTGAGCACTGGTGCTGGTATTTGTTGATAGGCTTGATGCTTTATTTTCTCGCTGATAAAAAAGCAACGATGCTTAAACTCAGCTTAGCTTGCGTGCTGGTATCATGCACCAGCAGTAGCTGGAAAGCGATACAAACCCAGCAAACCGAACGGATAGTATTTTTTAATGTAAAAAAGAATACAGCTACCTTGTTTCAAAAAGGCAGGCAGGCTGTTTTGGTGACCAACTTAACATCAACTGATAAAAGCTACCAGTATAGCATACAGCCTTGTTTGGATAGTTTAGGCATAGACAGCCTGTTGTTTTGCCAGCCGCAGCAAAGTTTGCAGACTACGTTTTTAAAGAAGCAGAATAACTACGTGCAGTTTATGCAAAAAAGCGTCTTGCTTTTTAATCCTTCGCTCGAAAAAACAGTCTTACGTGAGAAGTTACCGGTTGACTACATCTTGCTTTCGCAAAACCCAAATACCAACATCAAAAAATTGAATAACAGTTACACCTACCATTATTTAATTGCCGAGGCCAGCAATTCACCGCAAAGGTTAAAAAAGTTAACAGCCGAAGCAGATAGTCTTCACATAAATTTATTTAATTTACGGCGTAACAAATCATATATCGTTGTATCTAACTAAAAAGTTGATAACTTTAAATTAATCATTAACTGCAATTAATTATCATCATGAATAAATTGTTCACTGCTGCTTTGGGTATTGCCCTTTCAGCTACTGCCCTGAGTGCAAGCGCACAAAAATCTTTTACCGAAGGTACTGCTGTTTACGAAGCAGCCGGCACCGAGGCTAAAGT
>CAJYSL010000102.1 GCA_913777515.1 uncultured Mucilaginibacter sp. | reverse complement strand
CTCTTGAAGCGATATCAGACATAATAATCTATGTTAAAATGATTAAATAAAAATTCTGTGCAAAGAAAAATAAATTTAGTTAAATATCAAATCTAAAATCTCATGCTTTCATACAACAAAATTTTATACCAACAGTTTCAGTTTGTAGTTTTGTACCGCAAATATATTTGTAGCTGATTTTGAGCAAGAAGGTTTTAAAGTTTGAGATAGATCTCGACTTCGTTTTAATCGCGATCAACACTCCTTTAAAGGATTACCGTGTTTGCCATTTTATTAATAAACATCTTAATTTCAGCTTTAAAAAAATACCCGACCTGGCGGTTGATATTTACCAGGGCACTATCGAGCCCGCTTTTTTTTCTATTTACCACCACCAGTGGGAATCTACCGAAACCGACTTTTATTTTATCGCCAACAAGGGCTCTGACGGCCTGCTTATACCTGAAATGCGGGAGGTGGATTATTTTTTTATGATTAAAAATTTTATAGACGATACCGACTTAAATAGTGTCATTAGTACGCTTAACCGCATACCCGAAATTATTGCTGCCGTAAAGATTGAACCAAAAAAGATAAAATCACGGGAAAATCTCTTATTTTAGCGCCAAATTTTAAAAGTGTAAAGAATACACTCTGAATACGTTAATTAATATAGACCATATAAATCCAAGATATGAAATTGTCTTTTAACCGTACTAAAATTGTAGCTACCATGGGCCCTGCATCTGCTAAAAAAGATGTATTGCTGGCTATGGTAAAGGCAGGTGTAAATGTTTGCCGACTCAACTTTTCGCATGGCAGAGCCGAAGACCATCAGAAAACGATTGATCTGATTCGCGAAATTAACGAGCAGTACAAAACCAACATCGCCATGCTGGCCGACTTACAAGGTCCTAAAATCCGCATCGGCCTGGTAAAAGATGGCGGTATACACCTGGTAAACGGCAAACACATCAACATGACCACCCGGGAGTGTATTGGTGATGAAAACCAGATTTACATTACTTACGAAACCTTTCCGCAGGATGTACAAGCCAACGAAATCATTTTATTGGATGACGGTAAACTGCAATTGAAAGTAATTGAGACCAACCGTAAAGACAACGTTTTATGTGAGGTAATACACGGTGGTATCTTAACTTCTCGTAAAGGCGTTAACTTACCTAATACTAAAGTATCTATCCCGAGCTTAACCGAAGAGGATTTGGTTAACCTGCAGTTTGCCTTGCAAAACGATGTAGAGTGGATTGGTTTATCGTTTGTGCGTACCGGCGAAGACATTGTAGAGCTAAAACGTATTATCAGCCGCAGCGGAAAAGCATCACGCGTAATTGCAAAAATTGAGAAGCCAGAAGCTATCGAAAATATTGATGCTATTATTGCCGCTACCGACGGTGTGATGGTAGCCCGTGGTGACCTGGGTGTAGAAATGCCTTTAGAGGAAGTGCCTTTATTGCAAAAAATGATTGCCCGCAAATGTCGCGCGGCTTCTAAACCAGTAATTGTAGCTACCCAGATGCTCGAAACCATGATTACTACGCCACGCCCAACCCGTGCCGAAGTGAATGACGTTGCCAACTCGGTACTGGACGGCGCTGACGCGGTGATGCTGAGCGGTGAAACCTCGGTAGGTGAGTTCCCGGTTATTGTTATCGAAACAATGGCTAAAATTGTGCGTAACGTAGAAGAGCAAGGCTATCCGTTTAACTCGCCTAAACACTCTGAGATTGATGCTAAAAGCGCAAATTTCCTGAGCAATGCGGTTTGTGAATCAGCAGTACACCTGTCGCAGCAAACCAATGCGGTAGGGATCGTATCGATGACAGTTTCTGGTTATACTGCCTTCGAAATTTCGAGCCATCGCCCTAAAGCAAACACTTACATCTTTACATCAAATAAGCAATTGCTGAATGCATTGAGCCTGGTTTGGGGTGTAAGAACTTATTATTATGATGAGTTAGAAAGCACTGACAAAACCATCAGCGATGTAAACAACATCTTGAAAAGCGAAAACCTGGTTGAAGCAGGTGATGTGGTAATTAATACTGCCGCAGTGCCTATTTCTGCCCAAGGCAAAACCAACATGCTAAAAGTTACCGTGGTAGAATAATTACTGCCGTAAAATTATAAGACTACCTGAGCCGTAAGCCCAAAAGCTTACGGCTTATTTTTTAGTAGTAATAGCAACCACACCGTTTTTGGCCTTGTCGCCATATAAACGGGTAGCACTGTCATCTTTATAAACGTCAATCCGGTTAATCTGGTCGGGCTTTATGCTGTTGAGCAGCATCCCTTCAGGAGCTTCTTTGCCATCAATAATAATCATGGGCTGAGGCCCATTGTTATCTGTGTTTTTACGGCTTAACACCAGCAATTTAACAGGTTGTTTACTGCTATTGCTGTCTGCAACATTGCCCGCGTTGAAGTTAACGTGCCGTATAAAACTTACATTTTTCACCTTAGCACTTTTCATTTCTTCACTCTTCGGCGCGGGGTCCGCATCTTCAGCTAAAGTAAATACAACAGGCACGGTATACTGCACTCGTACCTTGCGGCCGTTTTGCTCACCGGGTATCCACTTAGGTGATGCATTAATTACCCGTACAGCTTCATCACCCAAGCCCATTCCAGGGTCTCTGATGGCATGCACATCGGTCAATGAACCATCGGCCTCAACAATAAACGTTATAATAGCTCGGCCTTGTCTACCCTCGTTTTGTGCCTCTTTGGGATAACGCAAAGCTTTACCTAAATACTTTCCAAAGCTTTCCATGCCTCCCTGAAAGGACGGCAGTTTTTCAACTGAAGTAAATACCTCGTTTTGGGCAACAGCATCGGTACTGGTAGCCGGGCTTAAATCAGCATCCTTCAACTCAACCTGTTGAGGCTTTATCTTAGTTGTTGCGTTGAACTTAGGCGCAGACACCCCCACTTTTTGTGCCGGAATTGTGCTGATGCTTGTCTTATTATTTGAGCCTGATATTGGCTTAAAAGGTGCCGTTGCAGTCACATCAAACATGGTTTCGGCCTGGTTATGTAAAGTCTCCACCACATCACTGTTGTTGATTGTAGCTGACGACAGCGCAAGCATCAATGCAAATAAGGGGGCCGAAAAGCCATACTTAACCAAGGCGCTGTAATGCGACTTATTCTTTTGCAGCATCATAATACGCTGCTTTAAAATGCTGCTGTTAAAAAAGGGGTTAAGCAAGTGATGCACCGGTGCATTAAATGTCTGGTTAAATAACAGCATGGCGTAGTCGGCTTTGCTGGTACCCGTTTTGATGGCATTTTGGTCGGCAATAAACTCGTGGATGTTTTTAACGGAACGTCGGTATAGATAAACTACCGGGTTAAACCAGTTAACAATCATCATCATTTCCATCAGCATCACATCAGCCGAATGCCACTGCCGGGCATGCACTTCCTCATGCGCCATAATCACGTCACGGTTTTCCAGCTGCTCATCTACCTCGATGTTCTTAAAAAACGACCAGGCTACGGCTGCCTTTTTACTTTTTAATAACCGCCGGAGGATTACAAATTGCCATAGCAGTTTAACCGACAATACCACAATACCTGCGGCATAAATAAACCCTATAATTTCGCCAATGGTGACACGGTTGGGCTGTATGGCTTGTATGCCATAAACCAAATCCGGACTGGCGCTGTATAACGTTTGATGTACCTTTTGGGTAATAAACCACTGCTTCACCCAATCCGACTGTATAGCCGGGATGAGGAAAGAAATGATTGCCGAACCCAGCAAGTACACGCGATTAAGTTGAAAAAACGTTTCGCGCTGTAACAGCAAGGCATAAAACCCGAAAAATAAAATCAGGTATAAGTTAGACAGCAGTAGGTAATGCCACCAGGTCATAAGGGTATAGGTTTATTTGTCCTTAAACTTTTCAATCAGCTTCATAATCTCATCAGCCTCTTTTACATTGATTTTTTCCTTCTGCACAAAAAAGGAAAACATACGCTTTACTGAGTTATCAAAATAACCGGTCAGTAGTTTATCTGATGCAAAGTTCTGGTACTCCTCTTTACTGATGATGGGATGATACTCATGGCTTTTGCCATAAGCCGTATGCCCTACAAAGCCCTTGGTTTCTAATATACGTATTATAGTTGATACGGTATTGTAAGCCGGCTTAGGCTCGGGCAATTGTTCAATTACATCCTTAACGTATCCTTTTTTGATTTGCCAAAGCACATGCATCAACTGTTCTTCCGCACGGGTTAGCTCTTTAATTTCCATAGTATGCTGTTCATTAATAGTTAAATAAAGCTACAACTAATTATTTAGGCATCAAACTTTTTTTCGCGCCGCCGAACATTTAAGCAATATTGGCAGTTCTAAAAGGGACTCTATTTTATTTCAACCGCAAATGCATATCACTTTTCATGGCGCTGCACGCAATGTTACCGGCAGCAAACATATTGTACAATTAAACGACGGCACTACCATTTTACTGGATTGTGGCATGTTTCAGGGCCTGGGCCCGAAGACAGAAAACATGAATGAACACTTTGGCTTTAACCCGCGCAAGGTAGACTACATGATTTTATCGCACGCGCATATTGACCACTGCGGCCTGATTCCGAAACTGGTAGCCGAGGGCTTTGAGGGCACCGTTTATTGCACCGCCCCAACTATGGACCTTGCACGTATTTTAATGATGGACTCGGCCAAAATACAGGAGCAGGATAACGAGTACGAAAACAAGAAGCGCAAAAAAAGGAACGAAGAACCTTTAACGGCCCTTTACAATGAACAACAGTCCATGGAAGCATTACGCCTGTTTAAAGTGGTAGACTATAACGAAGAAGTGGAAATCAGGCCGGACATTAAGTTTATGCTGACCGATGCCGGCCATGTGATTGGCAGCGCCGCCATCCATCTCAGTTTATTTGAAAACAATAAAGAAACCCGTATTACCTTTAGCGGTGATGTGGGCCGATACGGCGATTTACTGCTACGAAGCCCGCAAACTTTTCCGCAGGCTGATTATATTTTGCTCGAATCGACCTACGGCGACTCCCTGCACAAAGAAATTGGTCCTATTGAGGACGAACTGCGGGATACCATCCATCAAACCTGCGTGGTACAAGGTGGCAAGGTAATTATCCCGGCTTTTAGCGTAGGGCGCACCCAGGAATTGCTGTATGCACTTAACGCCCTTGAGTTGCGCGGCGAACTGCCTGACGTGAATTACTATATAGACAGTCCGCTATCAGACCAGGCTACCCAGGTAGTAAAAGACCACCCGGAAGAATATAACAAAGAAGTAAACGAAGTATTGAAGGTGGATGCAGACCCGTTTGGCTTTAAAAACCTGCGCTTTATCCAGTCTACCGAAGAATCAATGGCTTTAAACACCGATAACAGGCCAAGTGTCATCATCTCCTCATCGGGCATGGCCGAGGCCGGCAGGGTAAGGCACCACATCCGCAATAACATCAGCAACGACAAAAATACCATACTGATTGTGGGCTACTGCGAACCCAGCACACTGGGGGGCCAGTTAATGCAGGGAAACCACGAGGTTTATATTTTTGGCGACAAGTACGAAGTAAAGGCTAGTGTGCGGGTAATTAAAAGCATGAGTGCCCACGGCGACTATGAAGACCTGCTGCACTTTTTAGCCTGCCAGGACCCTGAAAAAGTAAAACAGCTTTTTTTGATTCATGGCGAATACGAAATACAGCAAAAGTTTGCCGAACATATCAAAGAAAAGGGATTTAAAAATATCGAAATACCTTACCAGCATCAGCGGTTTGATTTAGACTAATCTACCCATAAAACGCAAAAGCCGGATGTACTCAATACATCCGGCTTTTGTACTTCATGTGCACGCTCAATTAATTTATTAGTTTGCCGCTTAAATCTACAGTGCGGGCAAACGGGTTAAGGTATTTGTTAGTAAGTAAGGCAAATTCTCGCCGTGTTAACGGGTGGTTGATGTCAAAAGGCTGTTTAAATTTATAGGTAGCCTGCCAGTCTTTTTCTATTTTAGCCTGTAGTGGCTTCGGTTCGCTTAGGGTAATCTCGCTAATAAAAGACAACAAATTTCCTACCGTAAACTGTTCGCCAGGTTTTGCTTTGTTAAACCATAAAAAGGCCCGGGTATAAATTTCTTTGATTACCGGTTCTATTTCGGCAGTGGTTACCGTGGTATCAGGCTTAAACAATATGGCCGCTGTTTTACCATTCACCTGCGGTACACCATGCAGCATGCCTGTAGCACTTACCTGCTGTATAGCCCTGAAATTAGGGTCGGCCAGTGGCACATCCGAAAATGGCATTAGGTAACCTTTAAAGTCCAGCAACTCCCCTTGTATAGCCCGCACATTTAGCTTTTGAGTAGTGGTTTTAAAAAACGCACAATAAGCAGCCACCGTGCCGGCCCCCTGCCCTAACACCATTTGTACTGACGGATAAAAAGTGCTGGCATTAACCAGGTGCGTAGTAGATAAGGCTTTTTCGGTTACCAAAAGATTGGGCAGGTCTTTAATAATTACCGTACCCAACGGAATGCTATAGGCCGGGAACGGCGGATACAGCGTTTGCGGACCGCGTTTATCTACATAATGCTGCCCCGGCGAAGCGTCGCCCACGGCAATAGAGGTACGGTATAATTTCGAACTGCGGTTGTATGGATTCAAAATATCATCCAGCACCATCCTAATCTGCCCCTTAGCCCTGCGGTATTCGCGCATGTATGGGATGAATGGCAAACCATCCGGCGTGCCGAACTCGTCTGTCGGGGCAAAGTTTTTCAGGTTACCTGCGGTTTGCAGATAATAAATCAATCCTAAAACCCTCAACCGGATTTCTTTATAATACTGATCCCGATTTTCGGGCGATAATAGTTCGGGTGTGGCTTTGTATGAGTTGGCACACTCACTCCACTTAATCATAAACTTATTGTTGGGCAATCGTCCGCCCAAAACCATTTTTAACAGGTCTTTACCTTTCAGGCAGTCGTATTGCGCCGGGTCGTAACCGGCGGGTTTGGCTATAGTATGATCGGTTCCGGTACCGTAATCTTTTAAAACTGCACACCAGGTAATATCCTGTATTACAGGTATCGCTTCTTCGGGTGCCAGTTGCTCGCCGGTATCTTTGCGACTATCAAAACCCGTGCTGAATTGCGCTCCGGCTTTTGCGGCTACATCGCCGGTGCCGGTTGCATCAATTAATACCTGCGCTTTAATGGTATTGGTTTTGCCCTGCTCCATAATGGTTACCTCCCAGCCGGTACCGTTTTTTTTCACGGTTGTCCAGGGCGTATTCATCTTTAAGGTCAGATTTTTTACCGTATCGGTCATCTTCCTTAAAATGGCCGCGCCGGTGTAAGGTTCAAAGCGCAATACGGCATTTACGGTGGTATCAAAGCCCGGCGTCTTTTTGTAAAAATCGCGTATATGTTTCCTGAACTCACCCCAAATACCCGAAGGTAGGTTGCGGTTACCTTCTACAACACACATACCACCGGCGGTCATTTCGCCGCCCAACCAACTGCCGGGCTCTACTAAAATGGTTTTTACTTTACTGCGGGCGCACTGTAACGCGGCAGCCGTACCGCTGGCACTGCCGCCAATTACCAGCACATCGGTTTTGATAGTTTCGGCATAAGTATAAGACAAGCCTAAACACAAAAGGCCGGTAAGTAACTTTTTCAACATAGAACGGTAAATCAGGTTCGATGTGCTAAATTAGGGCAAACCTTTAGTATTGAATGAAATATTCTGTAACAAAATACTTTACGTTAGCGGCTGTTGGCGCTGTCGGCTTTTTATCGGGTGCGTTTGCAATTAAACACTGGGAGCAAGTACCCATTACCATCGGTATAGTGCAAGAAGCCGAAAAAATTATAGGGCAGCAGTTTACATCGGCGCAAGCCGACTCAATGCTAAACTTGCTCAACAATTTCAGCAGTTCGTACGAGAGACTCCACAAACTGAATATGCCTAACAGCGTGGTGCCGGCACTCAACTTTAACCCGATACCTGTAGGCTTTGTAAACCCTGATAAACAAGACGGGTTTAAAATGGGCAAGACTACCGGCACCAAATTACCGGCCGATAAAAATGACCTTGCCTTTTACACCATCAGGCAACTGGCCGATTTAGTTAAAAGCAAGCAAATTACCAGCGTAGAACTTACCCGGTTTTTTATTGACCGCTTGAAGAAATATAATCCACAACTTTTGTTTGCCGTAACTATTACCGAAGAACGTGCCCTGCAAAAAGCATCCGAAGCTGATGCCGAAATTAAGGCCGGTCATTACCGCGGCGTGTTACATGGTATTCCGTTTGGTGTAAAAGATTTGCTGGCACAAAAAGATTACAAAACCACATTTGGCTCAGTGGCTTACCAAAACCAGCAGCTTAACGTTGATGCTACAGTGGTAAGTAAACTGGAAGCCGCCGGAGGCATTTTGATTGCCAAAACTACTTTGGGCGAACTGGCTATGGGCGATGTTTGGTTTGGCGGCAAAACCCGCAATCCATGGGACGTTAAGCGCGGTTCAAGCGGTTCATCTGCGGGCTCAGCATCGGCGGTAAGCGCCGGGTGTTTGCCTTATGCTATCGGGTCAGAAACGCTGGGTTCCATCGTATCACCATCAACCGAGTGTGGTGATACAGGCCTGCGCCCCTCTTTTGGGCGGGTAAGTAAATACGGTGCTATGGCCTTAAGTTGGAGTATGGATAAATTAGGCCCCATTACCCGCAGTGTTGAAGATGCCGCTATTGTGTTTAACACTATACAAGGCACCGACGGTAAAGATCTGAGCACCATTGCTGCTCCTTTTAATTACGATGGTACTGTTAAAAGTCTGAAAGGCTACAAAATTGGTTACGTTAAAAACGACTTTGATCGCCGCTCACAAAACCACGCCACCGACTCGGCTACCCTGGCCAAATTAAAAGACCTGGGCGCAGAGCTTATCCCCATTGAATATCCAAAGATGCCGGTGGGTGCTATGACATTTGTGCTGGATGCCGAAGCCGGGGCTGCATTTCAGGAATTGGTACTTTCGCACCGGGACGCCCAATTGGTGCAACAAAACAAAAATGCCTGGCCCAATATTTTCCGTGCCTCACAATTTATATCAGCCGCCGAATATATCCAGGCTAACCGAGCCCGTACTTTACTAATTCGGGATTGGTACGAAAAACTGAAAGGGCTTGATTTATATATCACGCCGTCCTTCAGCCTAAACTTATCGATGACCAACTTAACCGGCAACCCGTGTGTGGTACTGCCTAACGGTTTTAACACAAACGGCCGCCCCATGAGTATCACTTTTATGGGTCAGCTGTTTGGCGAAGGCAAGCTGTTACAGGCTGCTAAAATTTACCAGGATGCCACCGATTTTCATAAAAAGCACCCATCTTTAAATTTTAAAAGTTAAACAGCCCAATGTCTACAGTAACACTAAACGACGAACAATTACGCTACCCGACCGGAAGGTTTAAAGCACCCGAAACTTATACGCCCGAATATATTGCACAATGTATTGAAACGATTAAAACCCTACCTGCACGCTTACGCGCCACGGTTATTCAATTAAATGGCGTGCAGCTTAATACCACTTACCGCCCCGGAGGCTGGACCCTGCAACAAGTAGTGCACCACTTGGCCGACAGCCACATGAATGCACTCACACGTATCAAACTGGCACTAACGGAGGATAATCCCACCATTAAAGGGTATGACGAAGCTGCATGGGCTACACAAGCCGATGTTAAACTGCCTTTAGAATCATCGTTAAAAATGTTGGAGGGTATACACCAGCACATGGTGGCTTTATTCGAGAGCTTTGCCGAAGAGCAATGGCAACGCACTTTTTTTCATCCCGAAAGAAATGTTACTTATACATTGCACCTTGTAGTAGCTATGTATGCCTGGCATAGCAACCACCATTTGGCACACATTACCGAAACCATGAAACAGTGGTTTAATTAAAAGCCAACATACCGGATACCTCATTAAACAACAAGAGCAGACCACGCGGCCTGCTCTTGTTGTTTATATAAAAAATCGGAGTGATCTTATCCTTTTTTCACCTCTTTAGCCCAAGCATCCTTAAGGGTAACGGTACGATTAAATACCAGCTTATCGTCGGTTGATAACTTATCTAAAGTAAAATAACCTTTACGGATAAACTGATAGCCTTTACCCTGAATGGCTGTCGCCAAATCAGGCTCTACAAAAGCAGAAATAACCTGTAAGCTGTTCGGGTTTAAATCGTCTTTAAAGTCACCTTCTTCGGCAGCAGGGTTCTCAGATTTAAACAAGCGGTCGTACAATCTTACATCAGCCGTTTTAGCATGCGGAACGCTTACCCAATGGATAGTACCTTTGACGTTAATACCGCTGGTATCCTGGCCTGATTTTGATTCAGGGATGTACGTACAATGCACTTCGGTAACGTTACCATCAGCATCTTTTATAAAGTCTTCGCACTTTACAATGTAGGCATGTTTTAACCTCACCATTAAGCCAGGTGCCAGTCTGAAGAACTTCTTAGGCGCAACCTCCATAAAGTCTTCGCGCTCAATGTACAATTCGCTACTGAATGGAATATCACGTCCGCCTTCGCCGCCTTCTGCCTCCGGGTTATTTTCGCCGTGCAGGGTTTCGGTTTGGCCGGCCGGATAGTTGGTAATCACCAGTTTAATCGGGTCTAACACGGCCATGCGGCGCCACGCTGTTTTATTTAAATCCTCGCGGATACAAAATTCAAGCAAGCCCACGTCAATCAGGTTTTCGCGTTTGGCTACCCCAATACGTTCACAAAATTCACGTACAGATGCCGGCGTATAACCGCGGCGACGCAAACCGCTAATGGTTGGCATGCGTGGATCGTCCCAGTCCTCTACATGGCCTTCATTTACCAATTGCAGCAGCTTGCGCTTACTCATTACCGTATAGGTAAGGTTTAAGCGTGCAAACTCGTACTGTTTTGACGGGAAAATCTCCAGCTTATCAATAAACCACTCATATAACGGGCGGTGAGGTATAAACTCCAGTGTACAAATAGAATGAGTAATTTCCTCAATAGCGTCCGACTGGCCGTGAGCAAAATCGTACATCGGGTAAATACACCATTTATCGCCGGTACGGTGATGGTGCGCATGTTTAATGCGGTACATAATCGGGTCGCGCATGTGCATGTTAGGCGATGCCATATCAACTTTGGCACGTAACACTTTAGCCCCGTCCGGGTATTTACCGGCTTTCATATCTTCAAACAGCTGCACGTTTTCTTCGATGGTACGGCTGCGGTATTGGTTAGCTATGCCAGGCTCGGTAGGCGTACCTTTTTGCGCGGCAATTTCTTCGGGCGTACTGTCGTCTACATAAGCCAACCCTTGTTTTATTAAATTCAGGGCAAAGGCGTACAGAATATCAAAGTAATCAGATGCATAAAGTTCGTTGGCCCACTCAAAACCTAACCAGCGCACGTCGGCCTTAATGCTTTCTACATATTCGGTATCTTCGGTAACCGGGTTGGTATCGTCAAAACGCAGGTTGGTTTGGCCATTGTAACGTTTGGCCAGTCCAAAATTTAAACAAATAGATTTTGCATGCCCGATGTGCAGGTAACCGTTAGGCTCGGGCGGGAAACGGGTATGTATACGGCCATTATTTTTGCCGGACTTTAAATCGTCTTCAACAATTTCTTCTATAAAATTCAGTGATCTCTCTTCGCTCATAAGAATACTAACTAAACAAAAGTAGCAAAATTTGATGCTTTTAAACACTTCTTAGTAACGTATTACGTATACCGATAACAGTATCATAGATTTTGTTAAGAAATATTAAGATTATATAAATATGTGATGACAGGCTTGATACCTCAACAAGTATTACTAAATTGTTGCGAAATTTCCCACTTTTGTAGATAACATTGCCCAAACACTATTGAGCAATAGAAAATATGTGTTAATATGAATAAAATTCTAATCATTGATGACGAAGTAAACACCGCGCTGTTGCTGTCGAAATTTCTGACACGCAACGGTTTTGAGGTGCATACCGCATCAAGCGGAAGTATAGGGTTAGAACACTTAAAAACCAACAATTATAATCTGGTACTATGCGATTACCGGTTGGAAGATACCGACGGCCGCGAGATGCTCAAGGTTATTAAGGCGCAATATCCTGAAACCGGGGTTATCATCATCACCGGCTACTCTGATATAAAAATGGCTGTAGAACTCATCAAAATGGGTGCCTATGATTATATCACCAAGCCCCTATACCCTGATGAGATATTAACGACCATTAATAAGGCTATCGAAACCCATCACGCGCTGCTCAATTCGGCCGAGCCCGATACCCAGTCAGCTTCGGGTGCAAACACTCAGAAACCAGGTAAAGATAAAAGTAAGTCAACTACCCTATCAAACGAGTTTGTGACCGGTAGCAGCGCAGCCTCTAAAGAACTGCTGCGGCAAATTGAACTGGTGGCCCCTACTAATTACAGCGTAATTATTATGGGCGAAAGCGGTACCGGCAAAGAATCGGTAGCTAAAAGCATACACCAAAACAGTCCCCGCCGCGATCAGCCTTTTATAGCGATGGATTGTGGCTCGCTGACCAAAGAGTTAGCGCAAAGCGAATTTTTTGGTCACGAAAAAGGCTCGTTTACCGGTGCGCTATATACCAAGATAGGCCACTTTGAAATGGCCAACGGAGGCACCTTGTTTTTGGATGAGGTAGGCAATTTATCTTACGACATTCAGGCTGCCCTGTTGCGTACCGTACAGGAACGTAAAGTTAAACGTATTGGCTCAACCAAAGAGATTGACCTGGATGTACGCATTATCGTGGCCACCAACGAAAACCTGCAGGATGCCATTAACAAAGGCCGTTTCCGGGAAGACTTGTACCACCGCTTTAATGAGTTCAGCATCCATATGCCACCATTGCGCGAGCGCGATAACGATGTGATACAATTGGCCACGCACTTTTTAAAAAGTGCCAACCAGGAACTAAACCGCAATGTGGTTGCCTTTTCGCCCGAGGTGATTGAATGTTTCAGAACATACCGCTGGCAAGGCAACATCCGCGAGCTAAAAAACGTAGTTAGGCGTGCTACCCTGCTTACCGAAGGCGATGAGGTGCAGATGAAAGCACTGCCATTAGAGATGCTTGCATTTGATAGAGTGCACCATCACGATGCTCCTTTAACTACAGGCAACAGCTCAATTACACCCGAAGTTAAAGAAGTAAGGCCCGACTTAAAAAACGCGGCTTTAGAAGCGGAGTATGAAACAATTTTACAAGTTTTACGTCAGGTAAATTTCAACAAAACCAAAGCAGCCGAGATATTAAAGATAGACCGCAAAACGCTGTACAATAAAATGAGGGCTATAAACTTAAATAAGTAAATGAACGGGCAGGATCCACAAAAACAAATTACCGAAGAGCAGTTGCGCAATTTTAAACACGATGTTAAAAACCAGCTTTCTAACATTAATCTGGCCTTAGAGCAATTGCGGTACGAGATTGAGCATCCATCCGACGATGCATTGTTTTATATGGATACCATTACCATGAGCTGCGCAAAAATTAACAGCTTGGTGCAGGGTATTTAAAATAAGCCCCATTAAAGTTTAAACAAAAAAGCGCTGAACATTACGGCGCTTTTTTGTTTATCTAAAAGTCTACCTCAAGTCATGCCCGTTTTTAGTTATCAGCAGCGTAATAATATTGTACTGGTAAGCATTATTGTGCTTGGCTGCTTTTTGCTATACGCCCTGAGCGCTATTTTTAGCGCTATACTGGGTGCCATTGTGCTGTATGTAATGTTCAGGCCGCTTTACCTGCACTTAACCGAAAAACGTAGGTGGAACGCCACCCTATCTGCGCTGCTCATTATCTTTATATCGCTTATTGCCATTGTGATTCCGTTTTTGCTGCTGAGCATTATGGTGATTGAAAAGATAATCAGCTTTAAAACCAGCTCGCTGCCCATCGACTCGTGGGTGGATAAAATTGATATGGTAACGGCCGAATACCTGAGTCAGCCACGTTTTGCCGAAGACACACTCAAAAAACTGGGTACTTATGCCGCCGACCTTTTCCCTTCTATATTAGGCAGCGCGGCCAACATCATTTTAACACTGCTTGTACTTTACTTTTTGCTGTATTTTATGCTGGCACAATTACGCGAGTTTGAGGCTGGTTTACTTAGATATGCCCCTTTCAGCGAGCAGCATGCGCTCAAATTTGCCGTTGCTTTAAAAAACGCGACGTACTCTAATGTTTTGGGCCAGGGTATCATCTCGCTGGTGCAGGGCTTTTTGCTGGCCAATGGGTTTTGGATTATTGGCCTCCCGGATGCAATATTTTGGGGTGTAATTGCCACTTTTATTTCGTTTTTGCCCGTGGTGGGCGCTCCTACTTTATCAATACCTGCCGGGCTGTACTTAATGCTTATCGGCCGCACATGGTCGGGCGTGTTTATTATGGCTTACGGTCTGCTTTTCATTGGCAATTTAGACCATGTGTTGCGTATGGTGATTAATAAGCGGATAGCTAATACTCACCCGGTTATCTCTATTATAGGTGTATTTATAGGCTTACCTTTATTCGGCATACTGGGCTTAGTATTTGGCCCGGTATTGTTATCCTACTTTATACTCCTCACCGAGATTTACGAGACGAACCGTATGGCTGCCGAGCGCCTTGAACGCATACGAGCTACACCCGGCGATGAACAATTTTAACAATCGATATAAACAAAGCTTTATTTTAGCCGTTACTTAGATAACTGATTACAACATTAAATTTTAATCACCATGAATACAAAAGACGTAGCAGACCTAATCAAAAAAATACCAAGCTTTAAAGTAAAAAAAGACGATGGTTTGGGCGATGCCGGCAAAGTGGCTTTAGCTCTTTTAGCCGGTTTAGCTGCCGGTGCAGCACTGGGCATTTTATTTGCCCCGGACAAAGGTACCGATACGCGCGATAAATTATCAGAGTCGTTAAATAACCTGAGCGACACCATTAAAGATACGGCCGCTGCCGAAATTGATAAATTATCTTCATTAAAATCAAAAGTGGTTGATAATATCAAAACAAAGCTGAACGGTGTTGAGCAGGATTATCAGGACGACCTGGAGCACGCGTAAATTAAATAATTCCGGAAATCACATCCTTCGGGATTAATCTAATTTTTAGATGGAAGAAACCAAAGAAGCAGAACAACCACTACAACCACCCATACTCGACCAGCTAAAAGAGTACATCGAAACCCGCTTTACTTTATCAAAATATAAGGCGATTGAGAAAAGTACTTCGGTAGCGGCAAGTTTGGTTACGGTGGTAGTGGTTACCAT
>CAJYSL010000101.1 GCA_913777515.1 uncultured Mucilaginibacter sp. | reverse complement strand
CTGCCCAGGTGGTGGAACTGGTAGACACGCAGGACTTAAAATCCTGTTCGCCTTAAAGCGAGTGCGGGTTCGATTCCCGCCCTGGGTACAAAGCCCTTCTGAGCAATCAGAAGGGCTTTTTTTGTGGAATTGGTTTGAGCCTTGCTCTTGGGAAGTTAGAGGCTCAGGGCTCAAGCAGAAAAATTGAGGGCGAATATTGATCCTTGCCCTACTAGAATGGCTTTGGGGGCCACATCTTTAAATATTCTTCGTTCCAACTCGATAGGGCAAAATGTAAAGGTAAAAGGACTGAAAAAGCCGTAAATTGTGTACTGAAATTTTAACAGCTTGACTATGGGAGAGAAATTTGCAGAGACGTTACGGAAAATGAATATGCCGATACACCTTTCAGGTAACGGCTTACTATACAAATATGTAACTGTACATAGAGCGAAACAAATAATTGCTGATAACAAATTATGGTTTTCTACAGCTGCTGATTTCAACGACCCTTTCGAATTAAGCACCGACAATTTCGACTTAGAACTTAGACCGTATCAGTTGAAAAAGCTATTGACTAAGACTAACCCATATTTAAGTAGGCAAAAAAGGAAAGAATATCTTCAAAACCTCTCGGAACAGAGCACTGATATAGCAAAAACCTTTAGAGAACATATTGAGAAACTTAGAAACAGTTTCGGTATTTGCTGTTTTTCTAAACGCTACGACTCGACACTGATGTGGAGTCACTATGCTGACAGTCATAAAGGTATTTGTCTTGGGTTTGAAATTGATTCAACAGATAGCCTGTACATCTTAGGTGTGAACTATGTGACCAGCAGAGATCCAATCATATTTTGGGATCAAAAATATGAAATGTTGCCACATTGGCTTTTTACCAAATCCCACGTGTGGAGTTATGAAGAAGAAGTACGCGCTGTAAAATTTTATCAAAAAGGACTTATAGGCTTTGATCCCACTTCTTTGAAAGCAGTGCATTTCGGCCTCCATACAACACTTCAACAAGAAAGCGAAATACAGGCGATGTTGGCTTTAAAAAATATAAGTGTCGAAGCATACAAAATGAAGATTAATTCTGAGACATATGATATAATAAGATCTAAGGTTTAACACTTAGCTTAGTTTGGCAGTACTTAGTGTTATTAATTAAATACAATTTAAATATAGAAAAATCAGAAGCCACAAAGATAAACATGAGTAAAATAATTAAAGCTGCAAAAACACTCAATGCAACTAATGCAACTTCACTTTTTATAAAAAAAAAAAGATACTGTACTCAGGTTTTTAAGTAATTTCATCAAAGTTTAACTTCATCAAACCAAGGTTGCATCTTTTTTTCAAAAAGGTTTCCTAAATCTCTAAACACTACGTAACACTCAAAAATTGCCATTCCGTATTTTGAGTATCCCTCGACTTTAATAATTGGCATTGGATTGTCTTTCAATACCTCAATGGGTGAAGTCAAATGAAATAATTCTTGCAATATATCGTTGTCGACCAGTTCATGAATTGTCATCATTGTCTTTAAGTGTAACTCCAGTCTTTCCCCTTTGAATTTAAAATATTCGTTCCAGCTATTGAATTTTATATTAGACTCAAATACAGCACAAACATCGCCAGCTTCTTTATTTGCACTTATTGAATTAATTAGATTAAATGTTATTTCTCGTTTTCCAATTTGTTCGTAAGTTATACCGATCGCTGAAAGCATAAGACTGATCTCACTGGCAATTATGCTTAATTGTCCGTTTACAATGCTAATCGTCTTTAACCTTTTTGCTTCCTTAGGCAAATGTTGATTAACAAAGAAAAAAATTGTTGATGCTGTAAAAGAGTAAAACAACTTCAAAAAAAAATCACAAACCCTATAAATTACATCATTTGGAGCTGCCCACCTCTTGAAAAAGAATTCAATTATTATGATCGATAATGCACTTCCGTAAAAAAGCCTCTTTACTGCTTGATTGACAGTTCGATGTCGAAATTTTAAAAAGTTGAAATTCTCTCTTACTTTTTTTAACATGGCAAACACACGATGTCCATGCAATTTACTTTAAAAAGTTTACTTTATGTAGCACGCTCAATCAATTATCAATAAAGTTATGATCCTACAAAGTATACGCCTCAATGCGGGCATATTTCATTCCAATTGCTTTTTTATCATATTATGAGAATAGTAGGATAGTAATATTTGAATCACTCAGCAGAACAATATGCTCATCATTTTCATGCTTTTTCCCTTTTTGGGTAGCCAGTGCTTGCGGCGATTATATGCGCGTTATGGGGATTGGTGATATCTCTAGTCCGCTTACAATTGGCCGACAGTAAACCGTCTTTCGAATGCTCTCTAACTTGCGTATCTTTATATTTCCATTGCGAACAGATGACAGTAGATGTATCAACCGGTCACATATTACCGTCCTACACTATTATTACTTTGTCGCCACTTCTTTTGCATGCAAAAATCACCTCGTAAACCTAATTAATTCAACATAGCAACCTTACTTCCACAAGTATTTACCACCCGCAAACCAACCTCATCTATTTAACATTAAGTTTTTAGTAATTTACATATATTAGCACCAATTGCAATCGATTGTGCTTATATCGATGTATTTTTATATTGCTGATCTATATTTTGTAGCTGTAAAATACATATCTGATTGAATGCAATAACATTCATGCATTATAACATCTTATGAAAATAAAAAAAGCTGTAATTACGGCCGCTGCCCGCGGAGAACGTTTGTACCCTGTTTCTGATACTGTGCAAAAAGCGATGCTGCCCATGGTTGATACCGACGGGTTACATAAGCCAACTATACAAATTATAGCCGAAGAAGCCTTTGACAGCGGCATTGAAGAGGTTTGCGTTATCTGCGCCCCAGGCGATGCCGAGCGTTACCAAAACGCATTTACAGCGCTTAAAAATAATCTGACAAAATCGTTTAGCGGTGCCGAATGGGCCCAACAGGAAGCAGCCAAGGTTGACCAGTTTTTAGAGAGGGTACAGTTTACAGAACAAACCGAAGCATTGGGCTACGGACACGCCGTATACTGCGCACGCGAGTTTGTTGGCAATGATGCTTTTTTACTGCTATTAGGCGATTACCTGTATGCCTCTAACCAAAAAGGAAAAAGATGCGCTGCCCAGTTATTAGAGCTGGCCGCGGCCGAAAACTGCTCAGTTTCGGCGGTTAACCCTACGCCCGAGCATCTGATTAGCCGCTACGGTACGGTAACCGGCAGACATGTTCCCGGCAGCACCGGTGTTTACGAGGTAGAAAAGTTGATTGAAAAGCCTTCGTTAAGCCTGGCCGAACTGGAACTGCAAACGCCAGGGTTACGCATTGGCTATTACCTGTGCTTCTTTGGTATGCACGTGCTTACACCGGCTATTTTTGATATCCTGAAAAAACAAATTGAGGAAGGCACTAACCCGGTATTGCTTACCCCTGCCCTACACGAATTGGCCCAAACAGAGCGTTACCTGGCACTCGAAGTTCAGGGTTCACGATATGACCTGAGCCGCCCTCATGGCTTACTGCGTGCGCAGGTTGCCTTAGGCTTGGCTGGTGAAGCCCACGACGAAACGTTAAGTATACTGGTTGAATTGCTGGCGGAAGCCAAAGGCCGTAAATAATCTGCTATTTTCCTGATGAATATATTTATTGAAACCATCACATCGGCAGAGCCGCAAAAACGTGACCGCTCATTTTTTGAGCTCAGCCGGCACATGAATTCGAAAG
>CAJYSL010000100.1 GCA_913777515.1 uncultured Mucilaginibacter sp. | reverse complement strand
TACGAGTACGAATTGAGTACCATGCCGGGTTGGGCGGGCAGTAGCTGGTATTGGTACCGTTATATGGATGCACAAAACAGCGATGCTTTTGCGTCTACCGAAGCGGTGAATTACTGGAAAGACGTTGATTTGTATATCGGTGGTTCAGAACATGCCACCGGCCACTTACTGTACAGCCGTTTCTGGAACAAGTTTTTGAAAGATTTAGGTCTGGCGGTTGAAGAAGAGCCGTTTAAAAAGCTCATCAATCAAGGTATGATTCAGGGTCGGTCGAGCTTAACGTACCGCCTGGCACCTTTGCTGCTTAACACCGACGAAAACTTTGCCAAGCCGGAAGTTTACGTATCGAAAGGCATCTACGAATTGTACAAGGAAGGCGACTTTGATACCATTGAGCAAATCGCCTTATTTTACAAAGACTTGCTGCCCGAAGGTGCCGAGTTGGGCGAAATGGAGTTTAGCAAACTGCACGTGGATGTTAACATCGTTCACAACGATACCTTAGACATCAAAGCTTTCAGAACCTGGCGTCCGGGTAATGAGAAGGCCATCTTTATTTTAGAAGACGGCTCCGTGATTTACCCTGCTGATGAAGTGCCTGCTGATGGCCGGTACATTTGCGACGTTGAAATCGAAAAAATGTCTAAATCAAAATTCAACGTGGTGAACCCCGATGATTTGATTGAGCGTTACGGTGCCGATACCTTGCGTATGTACGAAATGTTTTTGGGTCCGCTGGAACAAAGCAAGCCTTGGAACACCAACGGTATTGAAGGCGTGTTTAAGTTTTTACGCAAATTCTGGCGTCTGTTCCATAACGACCAGTGGGAGTTTAATGTATCCGACCAGGCACCTACAAAAGCCGAACTAAAGTCACTTCATAAAATTATCCGCAAGGCGCAGGAAGATATCGACCGCTTTTCGTTTAATACGTCGGTATCAAGCTTTATGATTGCTGTAAACGAACTGACTGAACTGAAATGTAACAAGCGTGCTATTTTGCAGGATATGGTGATTATCCTGTCGCCCTACGCACCGCATATTTGTGAGGAGTTGTGGACGCTGTTGGGTAACGAGGCCGGAACGCTGTCGTATGCAGATTACCCGGTGTTTAACCCAACTTATTTGATTGAGGATGAGTTTGCTTATCCAATTTCCATTAACGGTAAAACCCGCTTAAACATTAACATGGCTTTAACCATGGAGCCCAAAGAAGTGGAGGCTCATGTATTGGCGCAACCTGATGTACAGAAATACCTGGACGGTAAAACACCTAAAAAGGTAATTGTGGTTAAAGGCCGCATTGTAAATATTGTGATATAGAGCATTAAGCTATTTAATAATACCTCACTTTTGCAGCCGGTAAGCGCGGAGGCGGATTCAAACCCAGCCCCGGCATACCGGCTTTATTATGTTTAATCAGCTCCTTTTATCACACGTTGGCCACCCAAATACCATTCGCCCTGCAAAAACTACCATTGGCCCGAATAAGTGCGTCCGTAATTACCTGATAATGCATCTTTACTGCCAGAAAGCAATCGTCAGACTGTTAAATAATAAGACACGCACTTTGCCATTCATTAAAATTTATTAAAAAAATACCACAAATCGCTGTAACAATTCAATCTAAAAACCATCTTACTACAAAAATCATTATAAATGAAACGTTTTTTTACGCTTATTGCACTTATAACTTCCTTCTATTGTGCTAATGCACAGATGGTTCCGGGTTCGGGATCGTCTATCACAGGCAAAATATCGGGTACCGTTATCGATTCTATCACCAAAAAGCCGTTGGACTACGCTACCGTGAGCATCTCGCGCAGTGGTGGCAAGGCTATCCTGAACGGTACCTTAACCGATGATAAAGGCAAATTTAGCCTGAACAATATTGCGCCGGGTAAATACAAAATATCGGTAACCTTTATTGGCTACCCTACCAAAGTGTTTGACCCTGTAGAGACTACACCTGGCAAACCAGACAACAACATGGGCAACGTGGTGGTAGCGCCAAGCGCCAAAACACTGGGTGCCGTTACGGTAGTTGGCCAAACACCAGTAATTGAAAACAAGATTGATAAGATTGTTTATAACGCTGAGAAAGACGTTACCACTACCGGCGGTAACGCTACCGACGTTTTGCGCAAAGTACCTTTGGTATCGGTAGATTTAGATGGCAAGCCATCACTACGCGGTGACCAAAATGTACGTGTTTTGATTAACGGCAAGCCTTCAGGTGCCTTATCGGCCAGTTTAGCTGACGTGTTGCGTACCATTCCTGCCGATCAGATTAAAAGCATTGAGGTAATTACTTCTCCATCAGCCAAATATGACGCTGAGGGGTCTGGTGGCATTATTAATATCATCACCAAAAGCAAAAATGTATCAGGTTTGAGTGGCTCGATCAGTGGTGGTTTCGGAACCCGCCAAAACAATGGTAATGCCAATATCAACTACAAAAAGAACCGTTTTAGCCTGACCGGCAACCTGGGTGGCAACTTTGCTTGGCCTCAAACTTCTTTGGTTGACTTCCAAACTGCGCGTCGTACTAATGATACCACCATTACAAACTCGCAAAATTCAAGTTCCAGAACTAAACGTTCGGGAGTTATTGGTTCATTAACGGCCAGCTATGATGTTAACAACTACAATAGCTTTACCTCTACCCTGCGGATAAACGGAGGTGGGTTTGAGACGGACGGAACCGGTATTAACACTTTTGGTACATCGAGAACAAATCCTGCAGGATTTGTACCTCAAAACTATTCTTACACTAGCCACAACTTTAACAAGACTGCCTTAAGTGGTTTTGACTATAGTGCCGATTACACACACAAATTTAAAAAAGAAGGCGAAGAGCTAACCATTGCCGGACAATGGAGCCACAGTAAAGTAAATGCAGATTACACGTCCGAATATTTTAATGTACTGCCCCGCGCCTATCCAAACCAGCAAGGCAGCAACCGTGGCGTAAACGACGAATACACAGCACAGGCTGATTATACCTCGCCGTTAAGTAAAGCCATTAAACTGGAAGCCGGCGGTAAAGCCATTTTCCGTAAGATTAACAGTGACTATGATATCTTAAGACAAATTAACTCGCAGGGACAAATTACCAATAGCGGTCCGTACACTTTAAACGACACGGCATCAAACAGATATGATTACAACCAAAACGTTTATGCAGGTTACACGGTGTTAACTTTTACCTTGCCTAAAAATTACGCATTGCAGGCAGGTGCCCGTGTGGAGAACACTCAGATTGAAGGCGACCCCAGCAATTTGGTGCAGCGCGACCTGCAGCCTTTTACTCAAAACTACACTACTTTTGTTCCGAGTATAACGTTGTCAAAAACGGTTAAAAACACCAACACTTACAAGTTAAGCTATTCAAAACGCATACAGCGCCCAAGCTTAACTTATTTAAACCCTTTCATTAATAAAGCAAACAACCAAAACCAGTCTCAAGGTAACCCCGAACTTTCGCCCGAAATATCTCAGACCGTTGAGTTGGGGTATACTACATTTATTGGTAGTTCGGTAGTTAACTTGTCGGCATATTACAAAAATACCAATGGCCTGATTGAAGGTATTGTTCAAAACATCCGCGACCCGGATTTAATAAGCACACTTAACCCAACGGGTTCGGCTTCCAGGACCGTTTATCAAAATATTGGTAACAATAATTCTTTCGGTGCAAGCTTCTTTGGCTCGGTATCGCCTTGGAAACCGATCACCATCAGGGGCAGTATCAATGCTTTTACTTACCATCCAACTATCAAGGAAGAATTCAGCAACTTGCAATTTAACACCAATAAAACATACTTACAGTTTAACGCTTTCCTGAGTGGCTCGGCTACCATTAAAGGTGGTTGGTCGATCGAGACATTCGGTGTTTTTAATGCGAAACGCAGAACCATACAAGGAACAGCCCCGGCGTTTAACCTGC
>CAJYSL010000099.1 GCA_913777515.1 uncultured Mucilaginibacter sp. | reverse complement strand
TAGTCCTACATTACACACTTAAGGCGTCTCCCGCGTCCGGGTTCAAGTCCTTTATGCTATCAGGTGTGGGCAAAGTGCTGACGGGATTGATTGCGGCTGGATTGCTGTTCGGTGGCTTAGTTTGTTTAATAATATTATCAGATGGCATATGTTGATTTAATGGGCTACCTTATTAACAAAACAGTAATCCATCTGACACCGACGCGAATTTGGAGAATTATCTTTTTAGCCAGTGATCAGTCACTTGTCTTAACTACTTGAATTGATGAAATTGATTTTAGAAAGTCGCTTGAAAAGAAATTACTATCTTCTCCAAATTACCTACGCAAAGGCTAATACATCAGCGGGTGGTTTGCGAAAAAAGCGGATAGCTGTTAACTTGTGAGTCTGACAAAATGGAGAATCTGATTTTACTGCTCATTGCCTTAGTTGCCGGACTTTTAATTTATTTGGTCCTGAATTCCTTAATTAAAGTTTTGCCCAGGTCGGGCTTTAGGTCTTTTATGTTGTCGGGTTACGGAAAAATAGTTAGTGGGTTTATCACCTTAGTACTGCTATACGCCGGTTTCGTTTACATGATGATACACTCAGGTATTCAATGCTGATGTAGTTGATTCGCTGGTGTATTCACCCGAGCAATTCAAGTCATACCCGTCGCTTTATTCCTTCTTCAAAGCCTCCACCTCTGCCAAAGTCATCGGATTGTAGCTAACGCCGAAAGATTTGGCATAGGCCTCAATCGATTGGTCGAAACCCGCCTTTTTACGCAACGTGTTTACCTCAGAAGCGTTGCGTACGGGCCAGACAAATAGGCGCATTTCTTTTTTGCCGGTAGTTTTGTTGGTGGCAGTAAGGCTGTAAATCTGCGTTCCGTAAATTTGCTCCTTACCTTCTTCCATCAGCAGACGGTCAAGCATTTGGCCATACTGCCTAAACGGAATTTCTTTTTGTTTTGCGGCCTGCTCAATTACGTTAATGTAATCCTGAATATGCGACGAATGCTGAATAACGTACCAGGCGGCCTCGTTCGTGGGCTCGCCTACCAAACTTTTGCCGGGGTAACCGTAAGTTTTAATAATAGATTGCACCTCCACCAAATTTAACGAATCAACCCGCTGCATATCCGTTAGCAACACCATAAACAGCCCCTTAGCCGGCCGGTTAAATAATGCGGCGATAGAGTCTGCCTTGCCACCGCTGTTTAACGCCGTTAGCGCTGCCCGGTATTTTTGGTCGAGCACGTAAATGCTATCCAGCTTGTGCTTGAGCGGCAGGTTGAGTTTGGTCTGCGCCCGAGCCAATAAGCTCGAGCAAATGAATAGCATGATAAGTGACGGTTTCATTAAGGTTTGTAATTGGTACAATGAAGATAGTGATTTATCATATCAAATCCTACCGCTCCTCCACCACCCGCTGCTCAAAAATCAAAGTCCCCAACAAGGTGCACACGCCAAGCATCAACATCCATTTAAATCTTAGCACCGCCTGCAAAAAGGTTTGGGCCGCTGTATTATCCATCAGGATTAACATGCCATAAACCAAGAGCATCCCTGCTAAAACGCCCAACAGCGCCAGCAAGTTAAACCGGATGTCGCTTTGCCGTTTGAGTTTTAACTTTAGTTGTGTGCTTACCTTGGATGCAAAGTTAAACGGCAACCCCTCGGGTGGTTCCTGGTTTAGTTTCTGGAATAGCGACCGGTACCCTTCCAACTGCTGCCTGTCGGGTGCAGACAGGTTACCGGTATCGGCACCGTGGTCATCGTCTAACAGGGACTGTATTTGTTCGTCGGTCAGCTTTTTCATGGTTAGTGGTTTATATCGTGTTCAACTTTATCCTTCAATAATTTGCGGGCCCTAAAAAGGTGGCTTTTTACCGTGCCTTCGGGGATGCCGGTAATCTGCTCAATTTCGGCGCAGCTGAATTCGTTTAAATGGTATAGGGTGAGCACCGTGCGGTATTGCAGCGGCATTTGGGCAATCAGCATATTTACGTACGCGGCAGTATCTTTTTGCACCAGAGCACTTTCGGGTGTATCATTGCTGAAATGATAATGGTCGATATTATCCGGGTAATCGGCCCGCAGGGTGGCTTTGCTGCGTTTTACATGGTCAACCGCAGTAACGTAAGCAATACGGGCAATCCAAGTAGACAGCTTGGCCTCGAACTTAAATTTAGGCAGGCTCTGATGTACCTTAATAAACACTTCCTGGCAAATATCCTCTTTATCCTGCAGGTGCTGCACCAGGCGGTTTACTACAAAAAACACCAGCTTTTCGTACTGCTTTACCAAACGTTCAAAGGCGCGGAAGTCTCCCTTCAATATTTTAGTTACAACTTCCTTTTCGTCAAACATATAGCAGTAGTCGGCATGGATGGGTTTACGGTTGCAAAAATTAAATAAAAATATTTGCAACCGCCGCCTGCGTTTCACCGACTACTGTAGCAAATCACTTAATTTTAAGCGCCATGAAACAATTAATGCCCTTTATCATCGTCATCATATTTTTTGTACTGATAGCCGTTTTCATCCTGGCGCTGTACAATTACCGGCTCAAAAAACGCATTATTGATGCCGGTCCGCTCGACGAAACCGGGCTCAAATTTTTACAGGAAATATCGGGCTTTGGCATCGAAGCCATGAAGTGGGCCATCATTTTGTTTACCGGCGGCCTGGGCCTTGTGGTGCTGCAATTTGTGCCTTACAGCGCCGAAAACTCTCCACTCCCCTACGGACTCGAAATTATGTTTATCGGCGCCGGCTTTTTCCTTTACTACCTCTTTATCCGCAACCATCGCCGTCATCAGAACCGCTAAGCCGGCATCGCGATAGCTTAGCTTTCCCACTTTCCTGATAATCATTCCCCGTTTTTGAAAAGGTAAACCGCCTTTAAGGGAAATGCTATGCCCTGACTTTTCTGTAAACCTTTAATCACTCACTCTCATGAAAACCAAACCCTGCATCCTTATACTCATCAGTGTTTTATGGCTGATGGTTGCGCAAACCCTGATGGCTCAAACTCCGAACGACAAACTTATAATCAAAGGCATCCTGTCCGATTCTGTCAGCCATCAACCGATAGCCTTTGCTACTGTAAAACTCAGTAGACCCAATGGCGAAACTATAAAAGCGGCCGTTAGCCGGGAGGATGGTTCATTTAGTTTTAACGGACTACCAACGACAACTTACCAGGTAACCATAGCGATGATTGGATATGCGCCGAAAAAGCTCGATATTCATCTGCAAAAAAATACAGATTTTGGGGTGGTGCTGTTGCAGCCGCAGGTTAACCAACTTAAAGACGTAGCCGTAACCGGAACCCGCCCTATCATCAGGCAGAAAGCTGACCGCATTATTTATGGCCTGCAGGCCGACCCGGAAAGTAAATCGGCCAGTGTTTTGGGCATGGTACACAAAATACCTTACCTCACGCTGGATGGGCAGGATAATATTCTGTTAAAAGGCAACTCCAGTTTTAAAGTGCTCATTAACGGCAAACCCTCGCCGAGTATAGAAAGCAACCTGAATGCCGTGCTCAAAAGCATGCCGGCAGCAAGCATTGAAACTATCGAAGTGATTACCATCCCGCCGTCTAAATACGACGGTGAAGGGTTGGCGGGTATTATCAACATCATCACTGTAAAAAAAGTAAACAATGGTTATAGCGGCATGCTCAACGCTAACGAAAGTTTCCCGGTGGGTGGCCCCGGCGCCGGCGGCTCGTTTACTGGCAAAAGCGGCAAACTGATGCTATCGGCGTTTGGTGGTGCCAGCATCAACCGCACCCCCGAAACCCGGTTTACTTACGACCGTGAAAGTTTGGGCGCCAACGCCACCCGCTTACTGCAGAGCGGCACGCGGCAGTCTGACCAAAAAACTGCTTACCTGGGTACCGAAATGAGTTACGAGGCAGATAGCCTGCACCTGCTATCGGGCCAGTTTAACCTGAACGGCAGCCGTGGCACCGACCGCCTGTCGCAGACGTCAACCCTAAACAATGGTGTTGATTTATTACAAGCTTACCAGTTAATGGACCAGAACCGGGCAAACAACTACGGCTGGGATGCAGGCCTGAATTACCAGTTGGGCTTTAAAGGCGTAAAAAACAGGCTACTCACCTTTTCGTATCAATACAGCGGCAATGGCAACCACCGAAACGGCGATGTAGCCATGAGCAATCGTCTCAACTTTACTACGCCCGACTATACGCAAGCTGACCGCCAGCAATTTAACGAGCACACCCTGCAAGCCGATTTTACTACGCCATACAAAGCCGTGACTATAGAAGCCGGTGTAAAAGGCATATTACGCACCAGCCGCAGCAATTTTGGGTACAGCAGTTTGGACGAAATAACCGGGCAGTTTATACCAAACGCCAACTTATCAAACCAATACACAAACCGTCAAAACGTATTTAGCGCTTACAACAGCTATCAGTTAAACCTCAAAAGCTGGAATATTAACGCAGGCCTGCGGCTGGAACAAACGCTGATTAATGCCGATTTTACGAGCACCGCTACCGCAGCCAATCAACACTACCTTAACCTATTGCCCTCGGTTGCCGTAAGTAAAAGTTTAACACCACAAAGCAGTATTAACTTTGGCTTTTCGCAGCGCATTCGCCGGCCGGGCATCAACCGCCTTAACCCTTATGTAGACCGCTCTAACCCCAACTTTGAAGTGACCGGTAACCCAAATCTGCGCCCAGTGCTGCTGAACGATGTACAATTGAGCTATGGCGGCAACCGGAAACTATCTGTTAACGTCGGGCTCGATTACTCGTTTATGAACAACCTGGACTTACAGGTAGCCGACTTTGACCCGACCACCCAAATTACCCGCACCAGCTATGCTAACACAGGTAAGTCGTCGAGCCTGGGCAGCAATTTGGCCATGGCTTACCCTTTAAGTAAAAACATCAACTTGAACCTCAACGGTAATTGCATGTACCTCTGGCTGCAGGGAACGGCCAACGGTCAGCCGGTAAAAAACAACCGGCTCATGTACTCGTTTTCGCTATCCGGCAGTTTCCGCTCTGTTATGGACTGGAACCTGAACACCGACCTGAACGTAGTAAGCCGCAACCCTACCGGTCTGCAAGGTTACACCAACGGTTTTGTGGGTACCGCCCTAAGCCTGAACAAAGAACTGATTAAAAACAAACTGGGCTTTGCTGTTAGGGTGAATAACCAGTTGACCACCTACCGCAACAACACCGCCCGCACCTTCGGTCCTGATTTTACCCAGCAGTATACCTCACGCGATTACTTCCGCTCCGTTGTTTTCAGCCTCAATTACAAGTTCGGCGGACTTAACCAAGGTGTGAGTAAAAGCCGAAAAGGGATTGAGAATAATGATGTGGCGAACTGAAGCCAATGAGTGGATTGTGAAGCCAGTAAGTCCGTGAATAATGATAGATTAAGCCAATAAAATTGTCCACATACAAAACGCACATTTACCCCTCGCTTTTTAAACTTTCGGCCGGATTGGTTGATGCGGCCCTTATGGTTTGAAACCCGATGGTTATCATGGCGATTGAGGTTGCTGCAAAACCGGCTATAACCAATATCAACCAGGAAAATGTTATACGGTAGGCAAAGTCCTGCAGCCATTTTTGCATTACAAACCAAGCCACGGGCGATGCAATTAAAATGGCGATACCTACCAGTTTGACAAAGTCTAACGACAGCATCCTTACAATGGCGGATACACTTGCGCCCAAAACTTTACGTATGCCAATCTCTTTAGTACGTTGCTCAGCATCATATGCAGATAACCCAAACAATCCTAAACATGCTATGATGATGGCTAATGAAGTGAAAATGACAAAAATGCGGCCCATGCGCTGTTCGGACCGGTAGATGGCATCAAAATCGGCATCCATAAATGAGTAGTCTAATTGACTATTGGGCAATAAAGACGCCCACTCACTTTTGATAGCCGAAAGCAATGCAGGTAAATCTGAGGTTTTAACTTTAACCGCCAGGTTGTCTTTGTTTTTACCCAAAAACATCACCATGGGTGTCACATTATCCCGCAGCGAACTAAAGTTGAAGTCTTTAACAACGCCAATGATTGTATAGGGTTTCAAAGAGCCATCATACAATGTCTTATTTGTCGCGTTACCGGAACCAAAAATTCGGGCAGCAGTTTCATTAACCAAAACTGTATTTGAATCGGTAGGCATCTTGTCAGAAAAATTGCGGCCGGCTACCAGCTTCATGTCGAGGGTTTTAATGTAATCATGGTCAATTTCCCATAACTGCGGAAATATGGTTTCTTTTGACGCCTTCGACTGATTTTTGTACATAACATCACTAGCACGAAACCCCGAAGTTGGCAAACAACTTGTAAGCGTAGCGTTAATTACTCCGGGCAATTGTTTAATTTCTTGTTTAAACAGGTTGGCCTGATTGCGTAATTCATAGGTATTTTTGATTATTAAAACCTGATTGCGGTTGTAACCTATGTCTCGGTTTTGAATAAATTTAAGTTGGTCATACACTACCAGTGTGCCGATAATTAAAAAAACAGATACTGCAAATTGAAACACAACTAAGATGCTGCGTAAGCGGCCGCCTTTAAAATTAGTTGACCATTTACCCTTAAGCACCTTAACCGGTTGAAAACCCGACAAAAAGATGGCAGGATAGGCACCGGCTAAACATCCGATAATTAAGGTTTGTAACAATAATGCAGGGAGGAGCCACTTGATTGCGTTGGCGTTGATAATGATGTTTTTGCCTGATAAATTATTAAAGGCAGGCAACGTTGCCTTGGCAATAATGATGGCGATAATAGTACCCGCAAGCGTAACCAGTATAGACTCTGTTAAAAACCGGGCAATAATATGTTTGCGCGGCGCCCCCAATACTTTGCGCACGCCCACCTCGCGTGCCCGGTTGGATAAGCGTGCGGTAGACAGGTTCATGAAATTGACGCACGCCAATATCAGGATAAATATGGCCACAGCCGAGAATATATAAACGTATTGAACTGCCCCGTTGGTGCCCAGTTCGCCTGTCAGATTTGATTTTAAATGAATATCGGTTAATGCTATTAAACTTAACGTGATATGGTTACCGCTTTTATGAAATGCATCATAACCCATCCCCGAAACTTTGAGTAGTTGCGCATTGCTGTACTGCCTCAATAACTGCGGAAACTTTACTTCAACCCGTTTCGGATCAGCGTCTTTGTGCAACAGGATATACGTGCGGTAATTCATGTTAAGCCAGTTGTCGGATAGGCTTTCTTTCAGGGTCGATAACGATAAAAAGAAATCAGCATAAAAGTGCGACTGCTGCGGCATGTCTTTGATAACGCCTGTCACTTTTAATCGTTGATTATCATCTATAGTGATGAACTGGCCAACAACATTCAGTTTATTAAAATACTTCTGGGCTGCAGAGGCAGAAATAACCACTGTATTGGGAGCTATCAATGCGGACGTTTTATTGCCGTACAGCAGAGGAAGCGTAAAAACGTTAAATATTGATGCATCAGCAAAAACAGCTTTGCTTTCCACAATAACCTCGGCCCCCTTTTTTATGTGGAAACTGGTAGGCTTTAACCGCACTGCATCCTCTACCTCCGGAAAATCCTGCTTCAGCGTGTTTGCCAGTGGTGGCATGGTAACAGCATATTTAACCGCATTATCTCCCAACTTGAGGTCTTCATCTACACGATATATGCGGCCGGCACTGGCATTGTAGCGGTCATAACTTAACTCGTCTGCCACATACAATACAATGAGCAGGCAAGCGGCCAACCCCAGGGCCAGCCCCAAAACGTTGATGGCTGTAAAACCTTTATTTTTAATAAGGCTGCGAATCGCTGTTTTGATGTAATTTCTCAACATGATGCTTTATTGGTTATAGGTATCACGTGTGGCTACAATATCGCGCCAGATACATTAAACTTTGAAAATCAGCAAATTAATCAAACACATCTACTAACATTGTATCATAAACGAACATTTAATAGTGCGTTTATGATATAGAAAAGCATTGAAAGCTGAGGTTTTTGAAAAACATCCTTTTCAGCTCTAATCAATCATCATGCGTTTCCCCAATTACCTCAACTTCGCTTTTGCTTTCCCGGTAATCTCACCAATAAAATCTCCTTTGGCCATTCGGTAAGCCACCCGGTCGTGCCTGAACTCTTCGGCCAGGCGCAACTTCAGTGCTCCATAAGCGGCGGCCACATCGGGATGCGCAATCAGGTAATCTCGGAACAGCAGGCGGTCCCAGATGGGATGCTGACCCGGCCCGGCGTGAATGTGATAGGTTTGCGTTTTGGGGCTATCCACATGGTATCCCTTAACAAAAATCATATGCGCGTTTGGCCCTTCGTTTTGCCAGTTAAATTCGTAACCTAACACAGCCATTTGTTCAATGAGCTTTTTATTACTCAATTCCTCAAACTCGACCTCCATCAGCATATCAATCGTATTTTTAGCGTGGATGCCGGGTATCGAAGTACTGCCGAAATGTTCAATTCTTGAAAACAAGCCTGTGTCTACATTGCCGACGATCAAATCTCTTTCGTTCTCGTAAAGCTTAGGCCAAATATTTTGGTAAGTGGTTATCTCGATGGGGAAAAGTTGTCCGATTTCTTCTTTCGATAAATCCTGCAGGGTTCGTTTTTCCATTTTGTAATTTCAATTAATTGACGATAAAAACAAATCAAAAACTTCTTAAAAATCCACGCGTATTCTAAGATTTAACACCAACTCAATTGCGCGGTTATGTAGTCAAAAATCTGTTCCTTAACTTCATTGATGCCCGCTCAACCGTATATCTCATCAGTAAAGCAAAGGCAATGGTGCTGCAAAGGCAAGCCAACAACATTAAATTACTATTCTCATCAATACCTCGCTTTACCAATAAATCTTGAGTTACGTGAAATGCCATTTTATGAACCAGATAGATTGCGTAGGACAATGTGGCCAACTGCGATGTCAGCCATGATTTTAGACTATAAAATAAATTGCTTGGACAAACTACGGCTGCGGTAATAAACCCATATCCGGCAGCAATCAGCGGATAACCCACAACCGTCGTGCTGAACGTTTGCTGCGGTGTGCAAACAAAATAAGAGCCTACCAGTACAATTAATCCGGTAAGCATCAATAAATGGCTGTGCTTATTTGCGCTATCTTTTACAGATGGATAAAGGGTGTATAATCCTGCAATACTCACCCCTACCAGCAAACCATCTAACCGGTTATAAGTAGGGTAATAAATTATTTTATAAAACAGCGCCCAAAAGTAGTCGGATTGAAGGTTTGGTTCTAAAAAATAATGCCAGTTGAAATACCTGATTAAAAAGCCGCTTAAAAACAGACCGGATAAAACGTAAATGGCTTTCTTACCCATATTTAGTTTATTCAACAGCAAAATGCAAACGGGTAAAACGAGATAAAACTGTTCTTCAATGCAAAGTGACCACGCATGGGTAAAGGTTCCGATATTTCTGAGGTCCAGATTAAAATTGAGTGTAAAAGTGAGATAACGCCACAATGAAGCCATGTGCTCACCTTCCCTCAACGGTGGAAAAGCGAAGTATAACATCACAACAACCAGGTAAGGAGGAATGATACGAAAGAAACGCTTGATGAAAAACTTCCGCATGGACAAAGCTTTACCCCTAGCAATTTGACTAAACAGCTGCCCGGCTATGAGATAGCCGCTTAAAACAAAAAATAAATCAACGCCGGTCCAACCAAACGCTCCAACCTTTTCTACCCAGTCAGGGTGGCCAAACTTCTGGTAATGAAACAGCAATACATAGGTGATAGCCAAAGCCCGGAGATGGTCGAGCCCTAATAACTTATGTTGGTCAGTAATTGCTGCGGTTGAATTGGATAAGGGCATCTGATGTTTTTGTTAAATTAGGAAAAAAGGTTTGGCTTGGAGAATATTTTAGAAATTTCGTTAGTGACCTCTGTTTGATATTGTCACTACTTGTGTTGGGTAGATGATATTCCTCCCATCCATCATGCTGATACATATCAGCATCCCATCTGCTAAGTAATGACTGACGAGTCGACGGACATGTGAACTCGGCAGTCTATTTTGTGGGATGCCGATATGTGTCGACGCCGCTTTCTGGGAAAAATTCAATCTTACCAACCAATGGTGACAAAACAGCTTTAGGCTTATACATTGATCTTTTATTGTTATTACATAAAATTGAAGCTCTGAGAATTTGACCTTCAAATATTACTATAGTTGCTGAACAATACGACAGTGTTTGCCATACAACTGCTACTTAACAAGTCATTTAATCAGTAACTCTTTTTTAGACTGCAAATCAAAAGTCTATCTTTAGCAACAGCAAGATTAGCTATCTTGGTTTAAATTTAATAAAAGATGCTATTAAGCCCTACTCAATGGACCTTTCCAAAAAATGAGCAATTAGTTTTTATTAATAGTACCGCGCGGGTGTCAGTACCCTATCAAGACGAACCAGTATCCAAAGACATACGTATTTTAAGTCACGGTTCTATGTCAAACGGTAATGGGGTTACAAATCCGTTGGCTCTTCCTGTTCGACGTGAAATTTATGAACCATATTTGACTATCCAAGCACAGATAAAAGATTGCGCAGGTTTAGCGGAACAAGTGAACGAGGAGCTGAGACTTTTTTTAGAGCGCCACTCTGATGTTGCACCTGAAGTGCTTAATGGATTAGACTTTATGGGAAGACGAAAACTTTTGAGTGCAATGTTCAAATCTGAGAAACGTATGCAGAATTTTGCTCCTTTTAACACAAAGGCTAAACAGAATTTAGTTACCTCAACTTTTTTTCGGTATATCGAAGATCGCAATATATACACGCACGGCATTTTGTATTTCTTTATGCCTCAACCTAACATAGTACCGGCACCGCCTACAGAATACGTAATTAGATACATCAAAGAACAAAAAGAAATTTACGGCAAGGTGACGTCTCAAGTATTAGCTTCCCATTACAAAATTGGCAGAAAACTTTTAGCTTTTCTGACATTAATCAACAATGTAAAATACAATGTAGCGGGCGAAAAACTGGAACAATCATTACTGCGATATGAATCTATTTAAATTTCCCTACCTATCTTTAGCGCAGAAATGCAGGATGAGGTAAAAGTGCAAACGCTTCTACTACTTTTCACAAAAGCCGAATCCCCCCCTTTACCACCCCACGCTCTTGACATTCCCGCAGATTAACTGCACCTTTGCGGCCGGAAAGCATGCCTTTAACTAACCGTGCATATCGTTTTTTGGCCTGGTGTCTGCTGCTGGTGTTTACTACACTGCAGGCGGCGCAGGGTTTGCACGTGCATAAGGGCAGCACGGCTTCAGTACACGTAAAGGGCTGGCATGCCGACAAGCACGTTCATTTAAGTAAAGATGCGGGCAAATGTCATTTATGCGATTACCACCATCATTCGCAAGCCTCTTACCTGCCGGTTTTCCAATCTTTTGCCTGTGTTTACTTTGCCCCCCAACCGATAACTTTATCGGTTAATTATGCGCAAAGCATTTTTATGGCTTGCGTACATACCTGGACCAACAAGGGCCCTCCTGCCGTTGCCGTGGTATAGTACATCTTCAGCATTTACAATATTATAGCTTTTTTAGGCGTGGTCCGTTGTTTTGGGCTGATGCTGACGTGTTAGGCCTCGCTGCGTTCGCGGTATAGCTTGATGTTTCTGTACCTCTCTTTTCCGTCTCCCATTTTAACACCAGCACCGGCTTTTGGCCGCGTTGCTGCATCCGTTGATATTTTTATTTAATCCATCTTTTTTATGGCGTTTGTATTAGAAGCAAAAAATCTAAGCAAAAACTACCAGGATAAGCAGGCCCTGAAGCCGCTTAACCTGCAACTGCAACCCGGCGAAATTTACAGCCTCTTAGGCCCCAACGGCGCAGGCAAATCTACTACCATCAACCTGTTTCTGGGCTTTATTGCACCCACCGGGGGCATGGCGCTCATTAACAACCTGGAGGTAGCCCAACATCCGGTCGAGATTAAACGATACCTGGCCTACATCCCAGAACAGGTGGTGCTTTACCCTAACCTGAGCGGCTTTGAAAACCTGTCGCTGCTGAGTTCGCTGGCCGGGTTTAATTATGATGCCGACCTATTAAACGGTTTTTTATTACGCTCGGGTTTACCGGCCGAAGCCATTAACATGCGCACCGGGGCCTACTCTAAGGGTATGCGCCAAAAGGTGGGCATTGCGGCGGCATTGGCCAAACGGGCCAAGGTACTGTTGTTGGATGAGCCTACCTCGGGCCTGGACCCCAAAGCCAGCAACGAGTTTTCGGAACTGCTGCTGCAGCTGAGCGCCGAGGGCACGGCCGTGTTTATGGCCACACACGACATTTTTAGGGCGCGCGAGGTAAGCTCGCGCATCGGCATCATGAAAGCCGGCCAGCTGGTGCACCAGCTGTCATCGAACGAGCTGGACGCCCACCAATTGGAAAAACTATACCTCAACTACATGCACGACTAAAGCCATGATTAAAACATTAGCCCAAAAAGAACTGGTTTCGGCCCGGCGCGACAAGCGTTTTGTGCTGTTAGGTGCCATTATTGTGCTGTTGCTGATGGTAGCGGCCGTAAGCGGCGTGGTAAGTTATAACCAGCTATCGGCCGAGCGCACTATGGCCCAGCATGCGGCCGACCACGATTTTAAAAGTCAGCCCGCACGCCACCCGCACCGCATGGCGCACTACGGGTCGTACGCGTTCAGGCCTAAATCGTCGCTCAGCTTTTTTGATTTTGGTTTAGATACCTACACCGGCACCATGGTGTTTATGGAGGCCCACCAGCAAAACAGTGCCAATTTTAGCGCCGTGCAGCAGTCGGGCGGATTGCTGCGTTTTGGCGAGATGACGGTGGCCTTCGTGCTGCAATGGCTCATTCCGTTGCTTATCATCTTTTTAACCTTTAACACCTTTACGCAGGAGAAAGAGCAGGAAACCCTGAAGGTACTGTTGAGCCAGGGCCTTACCGTGGCCCAAATTGCAAAGGCTAAACTGCAGGGTTATGCCCAAGCGCTGGCGCTCATCATCGTGCCGGCACTGTTAGTAGCATCCCTGCTTTTGCTGCTGGCCAACGGCTTGAGTGCTGATGCCGACTTTTTACTACGGCTGCTGATTTTTTTGACAGCCTACCTGGTATATTTCTTCATATTCCTGGCCGGAAGCATCTTGATATCAGCGCTAAACCAACACTCGCGCTCTGCCCTGTTATTGCTATTAGGCATCTGGATTATGGCTTGCGTAATTATGCCCAAGGTAACGGCCAACTGGGGCAGCTTGCTGTACCAAACGCCCACCAAAGCCGAAATGGACGCCACCGTGCACCATGCGGCCAGTCATGGCATGAACGGGCACGACCCGCAGGACAAGCGCACGGCCGAGTTTACCAAGGGCCTGTTGGCTAAATACCACGTCGACTCGGTGAGCCAGTTGCCCGTTAATATTGACGGACTGGTAATGGCCGAGGGCGAGGCTTACAGCAGCAAGGTATACGCCCAAGAGTTTGATAAACTGGCCGACACCTACCACCGGCAAAGCAGCGTATCGGAATGGGCAGGTTTGCTTAACCCCTACCTGGCTATCCGTTATGTGTCGATGGCGCTGGCCGGTACCGATGCGGCCCACTACGTGCACTTTTTAAAAGCTGCCGAAGATTACCGATACCGCCTGGCCCAGCACCTGAACCACCTGCATGCTACCCAACTGCATTACCACGACAAAGAAACCCGGCTGGATGCCAGCAACTGGAAAAACTACCCGGCCTTTACCTACCACGAACCATCGGTAGCCTGGGCCTTGGGCCGGCATTTAGTTTCGGTGGTGGCGCTGCTGCTATGGGGCGGTCTGCTGTACTTTTTCTTTACCCGATTGATTACCCAATACTTTACGTTATGAAAAAGGCCTTAAAAACCCTGCTTTATACAGAATGGCTCAACTTTAAAACCGAGAAGAGCCTGTTGCTTTTTGCCCTGCTTATTTTATTGGCGGGCGGCTATGGCATTTATTCGGGCCGTGCCGAAATACAGCGCCAGCGCGCCAACATTTCACATTTAGACACCCTTTATCAGGATAACATTGCGGAGCTGAAAGCCAAATATCCCGACACGGCCGATGCCGGGGATATTGGCTATTACCACGCGGTGTTTGCCACCCACATGCCCGACTCGTGGGCCGCGCTATCTGTCGGGCAGCGCGATGCCAACCCCTACTACCTCAAACTGCGTCTGGTGGCCGTGCATAACCAGTTATACAGTTCCGAAAACACCAATCCCGACAAGCTGGCTACCGGCAGTTTTGATTTAGCCTTTGTGCTGGTTTTTTTGCTGCCGCTGTTCATCATTGCCATCTGCTTTAACTTGTTTTCGGCCGAAAAGGAACGCGGCACGCTGGCACTGGTGCTGTCGCAGCCCATATCGCTTTCTACCTTTTTGCTGGGCAAGCTGCTGTTCAGGTTTGGGTTGGTAGTGCTGTTGGTAGCGTTGCTTATTGCAGCCGGCGTTTTGTTTACCGGGGCACAGGCCGATGGCCGGGTGCTCATCTGGCTAAGCGCCACCACGCTTTACTCGATGTTTTGGTTTGGCGTGTGCTATGCCTTTATCGTGCTTAAAAAAAGCTCGGCGTTTAATGCCATTTGCCTGTTAGGTGTATGGCTGCTGCTCACCATTATTGCACCGGCAGTTATTAACGTGGTATCGCAAATAAGCCAACCCGTTACCGAAGGCATGGCCCTGACCTTAAAGCAGCGCGAAGAAGTACATGCCGGTTGGGACAAGCCGAAAGACGAAACTTTTAAACGCTTTTTTGCTCACTACCCGCAATACCGCAACACCAGCCCCGTCACCGGTCGCTTTGCCTGGAAATGGTATTTTGCTTTCCAGGAACTGGGCGACCGCTCGGTAGAAAGCCTGTACCAGACTTACCTCAGCAAATTACAGTCGCGCGCCGAACTGGCCAACCGCCTCTGTATGGTAAGCGCACCGGCCACCCTACAGGTTTTGCTTAACGCTGCCGGGGGCACTGATTTGCAATCGCACCTGGGTTTTGTGCAAAGTGCCCGGCAGTTTCACCATCGGCTCAAGGCTTATTATTATCCCTTTTTATTTACCGATAAGCCATTTCTTCATGCCGATTATGATGGCGAGCCGCGGCATATTTACCAGGCCCGATCGGATGCAGCTGCCATTAATATGGCCATGCTCACCTTGTTGGCCATCACGATAATTGTATTTGTTATTGCCACTATTATACAATGCTTTACCACTTCCGAACTCAAGTAATGATATACCCTAAATTGATTGCCCCTTTGCTTATTTTGCTTTGCTTCAGCACGGTGCTTAACGCACAAAATAAGCCATTCCTGTTTCAGCAGAAAACGGTGATGCCCGGCACCAAAATGTCGTTCAGCATCCCGGTAATAGACGGCCACGATAGCACCTTTAT
>CAJYSL010000098.1 GCA_913777515.1 uncultured Mucilaginibacter sp. | reverse complement strand
GTAATTATATGCTATGGCAAATTGCTTATTCAGAGCTTTACTTTACGCCGAAGCTTTGGCCCGATTTCAGACGCGAGGACCTGTTTGAGGCCGTTTTAGACTACCAGAAACGCGAGCGCCGCTTTGGCAAAACCAGCGAACAGGTATAACTAAATTTTCTTTTAACAAATTTTAACAAACGTTTAAATTACTTTAGCGGCACAAAATATTCGGATGAATAAATTCTTTTTTGCTATTCTTTTTTCAATAATAAGCACGGCGACGTTTGCGCAAATTAGCAACGGCAACAGGCTGCAAAAGTCAATCCCGGCCGACAGCTTAAGCTATCTTAATCCTAAAGATTACATTATTGGCGGCGTTACTGTTGCCGGTACCAAATACCTGGACAAAGATGTGTTGCTGCAGATTGCCAAAATAAGCAAAGGCGACCGCATCAACTTACCCGGCGAGGCATCGGCCAACGTTTTGAAAAATATGTGGTCGCAGGGCTTGTTTGATGATGTGCAGTTAAACATCACCAAAATTAACCTCGATACCATTTACCTGGAGATACAGGTATCTGAGCGCCCACGTTTATCGCGTTTAAGATTAAGCGGCTTACGTAAAGGAGAGATTGAAGATGTGCAAAAAAAGCTGAACGACAAAACCGGTAAAATTGTAAACGAAAACTTACTAAGCACTACTACGGCTATCATTAAAAAGCACTTTAACGAAAAAGGCTTTTTAAATGCTACTGTAAATATCAAACAACAGCGCGACCCGGCCGACTCTAACAGCGTTATCCTGAATGTTGCCGTTGATAAAAAGAAAAAGGTAAAAATTAATGATGTGATTTTTGAAGGCAATAAAGCCTTTAAGGAAGCTACCTTACGTAAGTTTTTGCCAAAAACCCGCAAACGCAGATTCTACAATATATTTGGCTCCAAGAAATTTAAGCAAGACCAGTACGAAGAGGACAAAGTAACACTGGTTGAGAAAATGCAATCTAAAGGTTACCGTGATGCCGAAATTTTGAGTGATTCGGTTTGGCGCCATGACGATGAGTCGGTAAACGTTAAAATTAAAGTATACGAAGGGCCTAAATATTATTTCGGTAACATTACATGGGCCGGCAATGCCCGCTATCCTACAGAGTTTTTAAACCGTGTGCTCCGCATTAAAAAAGGCGACGTATTTAGCGAAGAAGACTTGGCCAAGCGTCTGAACGGTGGTGGTCCGGATGGTCAGGATGTAAACTCGCTTTACCTGGACGACGGATATCTGACCTTTACTTCAGAAGCCGTACAAACCCGTATCTATAATGACACCATTGACCTAAACATCCGTATATACGAGGGTGCACAATACACCATTAACCGTGTAACGGTAAAAGGTAACGATGTAACCAATGATAGGGTAGTGCTGCGCGAGTTGGCCACTAAACCTGGTCAGAAGTTTTCTAAGTCGGCTATTGTACGCAGTACCCGTCAGCTTTCGCAGCTGGGTAACTTCGACGAGCAAAAGATGGAACCGAAGCCAACCAACATTAACCCTAATGATGGTACAGTAGACATTATTTATAACGTAGTTGAAAAACCTTCGGACCAGATTGAACTTTCGGGTGGTTTTGGTGGTGGCCAGTTGGTAGGTACCTTGGGTTTAACGTTTAACAACTTCTCGGTACGTAACCTGTTCAACGGCAAAGCCTACAAGCCGCTGCCTAAAGGTGACGGACAAAAGCTGAGCTTACGTGGCCAGGCTAACGGTAAAAACTACCAGAACTTTTCGTTCACGTTCTCTGAGCCTTGGTTAGGTGGTAAAAAGCCTATTTTCTTTAGCTTGTCGGCTTATACACAGTTAAGCTCGTCGGGCAGGTTCTATGCTAAAGATAGCCCTTACTACAACTTTTTACGCATCAACGGTTTGGGTGTAACTTTAGGTAAGCGTTTAAACTGGCCCGATAATTACTTCCAGTTAAACTACTCTTTAAACTTTGACCACTATAACCTCGACCGTTATCCTGGTTACTTGTTCACTACCGGTACGTCTTACAACATTAAGTTAACGCAAGAGCTAAGCCGTAACTCTTTGGATGTGCCTATTTATCCAACTAGCGGTTCAAACATCCGCTTCACTTTACAGGTTACGCCTCCATACTCATTGTTTAATAATACCAATTACCGTATTGCTACACCAGAGGAGCGTTACAAATTTGTGGAGTACCATAAATGGAAATTTGATGCGCAGTGGTTTACCCGTATTGCCGGTAAGTTGGTGCTAATGTCGCAAACCCGTTTCGGCTTCCTGGGTTCGTACAACAGACTGGTTGGGCAGTCGCCGTTTGAGCGCTTTAAGTTAGGTGGTGACGGTATGGCAACTTACCAGTTTTTACAGGGTAGCGAGATTATCGGTTTACGCGGTTATCAAAACTTCTCTATCGTACCTGTGGGTAGTAATTATAATGAGAACACCAACCCTGGTAGCCCGATATATAACAAGTTTACGCTTGAGTTGCGTTACCCGGTTATCCAAAGCCAGTCGGCAACCATTTTCTTATTAACTTTTGCCGAAGGTGGTAATACCTGGAACAATTTTAGAGACTATAATCCGTTTAATATCCGTCGTTCGGCAGGTGTGGGAGCTCGTATATTTTTGCCTATTTTTGGTTTGCTGGGTCTGGATTATGGTTACGGTTTCGACGCCATTCCGGGTATACCAGGCGCTAACAAAGGGCAGTTCCACTTCTCTATCGCACAAAGCTTAAACGGAGGATTCAATTAATTTACCGATGAAAAAAATATTAATCACACTATCGCTTACCTTACTTGGCTTAACAGGTGCCTTTGCACAGCGCTTTGCTTATGTAGATTCTGATTATATCCTGAAGCATATTCCTGAGTATGCTTCGTCTCAGAAACAATTAGCCGCACTGTCAGAACAGTGGCAGCGCGAGGTGGATGGCCGTTTCCAGGAAATTGACCGTTTGTACAAAGCCTACCAGGCCGATCAGGTGCTGATGACAGGCGATATGAGAAAACGTCGCGAGGGCGAAATTGTAGATAAAGAAAAAGCTGCCAAAGATTTTCAACGCTCTAAATTTGGCCCTGACGGAGAATTAGCACAACGCAGTGGTGCGCTGGTTAAACCAATACAGGAAAGAGTGTCTAAAGCTATACAAGCAATGGCCGAGGGCGAAAACCTGGATATGGTATTTGATAAAAACAGCGAGGTTATAATGCTGTACACAAATCCGCGTTATAACAAAAGCGATGCGGTAATTACCAGGTTGGGATTAAAACCCGGTACTTTTGCAAAGTAAATTTATTTTGATTAAAATAGCACACGATTAAACACAGACGAAAGAAAGAATGAAAAAATTATTTAAAGTTGCTTTAGTTGCAGGTTTCATGATGTTGACGGCGGGTTTCGCTAAAGCACAAAGCAAAATTGGTTACCTTGATTTTAACGCGGTAATTGATGCCATGCCAGAAACTAAAACTGTAAGCACACAGTTACAGGCATTTTCAAAGACCTTTATGGACCAAATGCAGACCATGCAAAATGAGTTAAATACTAAGGCTGCTGCTTTTGACAAAAACCAGGCAACGATGACCGATGCTGCACGTACTGCTGCGCAAGCTGAACTGCAGGATATCAACAGAAGACTGCAAGAGTATAACCAAACTGCAACCCAAAAAGTTGACCAGAAAAGAAACGAATTAGGCAAGCCACTTTTTGACAAAGCTAAAGCTGCTGTTAGCGCTGTAGCTAAAGAAAAAGGTTACACTTACGTTATTGATTCAGGTTCCACTAACCTTTTAGTATCTCCTGCAGGTGACGATTTGTTAGCTGCTGTCAAATTGAAATTAGGTATTAAATAATAATAGCTAAGCAAGTATTCATAGAAGCGGGACATTTTGTTCCGCTTTTTTATTTTCGGCCCATGCAAGCTACAAGCCCAATAGGCATATTCGACTCAGGTATTGGCGGACTAACCGTATTTCGGTCAATTGCCGAGCGGTTGCCGCAGTACGATTACATTTACCTGGGCGATAACAGTCGTGCGCCCTACGGTAACCGTTCGTTTAATACCATACATCAGTATACCTGGGAGTGCGTGCAATGGTTGTTTGAGCAGGACTGTCCATTAATTATACTGGCATGCAACACGGCATCGGCCAAGGCCCTGCGTACCATACAGCAACGTGATATGCCCGGCCGTTTTGATGATAAACGGGTGTTAGGGGTTATCCGGCCAACGGCCGAAGTAATAGGTAACTACACTCAAACCGGTAACATTGGTGTGTTAGGAACCAAGGGTACGGTACAGTCCGAATCTTACGCCATCGAAATTGCCAAGTTCTTTCCCGAGGTAAAAGTTTATCAACAAGCCTGCCCTTTGTGGGTGCCATTAATTGAAAACGGCGAATACGATAAGCCGGGTGCCGATTACTATGTGCAGAAATACCTTGACGAATTGCTGAGCCGTTCGGCCGATATAGATACACTGTTACTGGCATGCACGCATTACCCGTTATTACAGAATAAAATTAAAGCGCACCTACCCAGTAACATACAGGTAGTAGCTCAGGGCGATATTGTAGCGGCCAGCCTGCAAGACTATCTACATCGCCATCCCGAAATCAACTCGAAAATTACCCGAGGTGGTACACGCCATTTCTTTACCAGTTCAGACGATACAGCCGACTTCGACCAGCACGCCTCCATGTTTTTTTCTGCCCCCGTAAAGTCGGAGTATGTGTCGTTAAAGTAGAGTTAGTTGATTGGTTCATTGGTTCAGTAGTTCAATGGTGGCAGAGTTTGGCAAAAAATAAAACAACACAATCCAAAGTGACTTTCTTAATGAACCAATGAACCAATGAACCAATGAACCAATGAACCAATGAACCAATAATGGAATACTCTTTGTACCAACCAACACATGGAGTTACTGAATGTGTTGGAACAGATTGATGAGGAAGCAAAAGTTATAGATACGGTTAATCGGGCTGGGTACAAGGCCTGGATACCTAAGCGGATAGTTTTTACCCCTGATGCTTTGGAGGAACCTTACGGACAGGAGATACTGAAGCGGGCCGAAAGCCTGAACCTGAATATCGATTTAGTTAAAAACAACCGTATCACCGGCTTACGTGGTGCTACTGAGCGCGAAACCTATAAAATAGCCAAAAATACTTTAGCGATAGTTAATGCGCCAAAAAGTGCATTTAATTTAAGGCCGATTCCGCCTTCGGCCGATTGGCAGTTCCATCTGGCCGAAGGTTGCCCGGCACATTGCCAGTATTGTTACCTGGCCGGAAGCTTGCAGGGGCCGCCTACCATCCGGGTCTTTGCTAACCTGCCTTCCATTTTAGAAAATACCATTAAATATGAGCGGCTTAATCAGCTAACCACTTTTGAAGCCAGTTGCTATACAGACCCCTTAAGCCTGGAACACATCACCGGCGGACTGGCTAAAACCATTGAATTTTTCGGCAGCCGGCCAATGAGCCACTTGCGTTTTGTAACTAAGTTTGATGCTGTTGCGCCTTTAATTAATTTAGAACACGGGGGCCGTACGCGGTTTAGGTGCAGTTTAAACGCTGATGCTGTGGCCAGGCGGTTAGAGGGTGGTACACCAGGTGTGAGCGCACGTATAATGGCCCTGCGTCAAATGGCGCTGCCCAAAGCAGAAGGCGGAGGAGGCTATCCCATAGGGGTGGTATCGGCGCCCATCATGCCCATCCCTGATTGGGAGGAGGCTTACATTGCTTTATTTGAGCAATTACAACAAGCACTTAACTTTGACACTGACCTAACTTTCGAACTGATTACCCACCGTTTTACACCAGGCTCTAAAGATATTTTGATGAACTGGTACCCAAACACCAGTTTGGATATGGAAGAAAGTACCCGCACTACTAAGCGTAACAAGTTTGGCGGAATCAAATATGTATATACCCGTGAGCAAATGAATTACATGAAAAGCTTTTTTGAGCAGGAGATTCGGGAACGCTTTCCGCAAAGCAAAATTTTGTACTGGACCTAGTAGCGCAAGAAAATATCAGTACAAAAAAACGCCTTACTCCGGTTTAAAAGAGTAAGGCGTTTTTATGTTTTAAGCGATAATTATCGCCGGGATTAAATCAGGTCTAACGCCCGGCTGGTACGTTCGCGGGTTTGCATGGCCAGTTCTGCGTTTTTGGCTAACGACTGTCCGTACGACGGTATCATTTGCTTTAATTTTTCTTTCCAGTCGGAAGATTGTACCTGCGCTTTAAAGCAACGCTCGATCAGTTGCACCATAATAGATACCGATGTTGATGCGCCCGGAGAGGCACCCAGTAAGGCTGCAATGCTGCCGTCGGCAGCAGTAACTACCTCGGTGCCAAACTCTAACACGCCACCACGTTTAGGGTCTTTTTTGATGACCTGTACACGCTGACCGGCAATGTCCAAATCCCAATCTTCTTTTTTAGCATTCGGGAAATAATCGCGCAGGGCCGCCAAACGGTCATCCTGTGATTGGGTAACCTGGCTAATCAGGTACTTAGTTAGGGGAATATTATCAATACCTGCTTTCATCATCGGGAAGATGTTGCTTGGCTTGATTGAAGTAAACAAATCGAGCAGTGAGCCTTGTTTCAGGAAACGGGTAGAAAAGCCGGCGTATGGGCCGAATAACAATGCTCTTTTCCCGTTAATCATCCGGGTATCCAGGTGTGGTACCGACATTGGCGGCGAACCTACTGAAGCCTTGCCATACACTTTAGCCTGGTGGCGTTCAATTACTTGCGGGTTATGGCAAACCAGCCATTGCCCGCTCACCGGAAAACCGCCAAAGCCTTTACTTTCGGGTATGTCCGACTTTTGCAGCAAGTGTAATGCACCGCCTCCGGCACCCACAAAAACAAATTTAGCGTTCAGCTTGCGTTTAGCGCCGGTAGCCAAATCTTTTACGCGCACTTTCCAGCTTTGGTCTTTATCGCGGGTTAAATCGCGCACTTCGTGTTTAAGGTGCAAACTCACACCCGGTTGCTGTTTCAGGTAGTTAAACAGGCTGTTGGTTAAAGCGCCAAAGTTTACGTCGGTGCCTAAATCCATACGGTTGGCCGATACTTTTTCGTTCGGGTCGCGGCCTTCCATTACCAGCGGAATCCAGCTTTTTAATTGAGCAGCATCATCCGAGTACTGCATGTCTTTAAAAAAGTGGTGCTTTACCAGTGCTTCGTAACGTTTTTTAAGGTATGATACATTGCTCTCGCCCCAAACAAAACTCATGTGCGGCACCGGATAAATAAACGACTTCGGCGACTGGATAATTTGCGATTCAATTAAAAACGACCAAAACTCCTTAGATACCTCAAACTGCTCAGCAATTTTAATAGCCTTTGAAATATCAACCGAACCGTCCTGTAACTGCGGCGTGTAGTTTAACTCGCAAAATGCAGAGTGGCCCGTGCCGGCGTTGTTCATCGCGTCCGAGCTTTCGGCCGCCATTACGTCAAGTCTTTCAAATATTTCAATAGTAAGGTCGGGCTGTAACTGTTTCAGCATAATGCCCAATGTGGCGCTCATGATGCCAGCGCCAATCAGAACTACATCAGTTACAGATTTTTGAGTATTTTCGGTGTTAGTCATTTTTGATTTGAACGATGCAAATGTAAGCGCAATTTACATTGTACTTAATTAAAATGGTTAGTTAATTTGATTTAAATCATAAAATTTACAAATAAACTAAC
>CAJYSL010000097.1 GCA_913777515.1 uncultured Mucilaginibacter sp. | reverse complement strand
TACGTACAAGCATAGCTTAGTGTTATACCTGTTTACACATAAAATAAGCCGTTTTTGAAGTGATTACGACCAAGCGGTACAAACAGAAAACGCCCGCACCTTCCGAAAGAAAATGCGGGCGTTTTAATGATTTTTATGGAGGTTACTTGCTAAAAGCTACTACCGTTTGCTTTTGGGTACCCAGGCCTTCGATGCCTAACTCAATGACGTCGCCGGGTTTTAGGTATACCGGCGGGTTAAAGCCCAAGCCAACACCGGCAGGTGTTCCGGTAGAGATAACATCGCCGGGCAGCAAAGTCATGAACTGGCTTACGTACGAGATGAGGAAAGGGATTTTAAAAATCAGGTTAGCCGTTGTTCCATCCTGCATGGTTTTACCATTCACACTCAGCCACAAACGCAGGTTATCTACATCTTTTACTTCATCTGCGGTAGCTAAAAATGGGCCCAGTGGCGCGAAGGTATCGCAGCCTTTACCCTTATCCCAGGTGCCGTTACGCTCTAACTGAAACTCGCGCTCAGACACATCATTGTGCAGCACGTAACCGGCAATGCAATCAGCAGCTTCGGCCTCGTCAATATAGCTTGCCTTTTTGCCGATGACTACCGCCAGCTCTACTTCCCAATCAGTTTTTACCGAGTTTTTCGGAATCATGACATTATCATCCGGTCCTACCACGGCGGTTGTGCTTTTCATAAATAATACCGGTTCGGGCGGCATAGGCGCACCGGTTTCTTTGGCGTGGTCGGCGTAATTAAGGCCGATGCATAATAGTTTAGAAGGGCGTGCCACCGGGCTGCCCAGGCGCGCATCCTCGTCGGCCACGGGCAGGTTGACGCCGTGCTCGTCTACAATGGCTGCCAGTTTGGCCAAGCCGTCGGTTTCAAAAAAAGTTTCGTTATAGTCCGGAATAAAACCCGATACGTCGTAACGCTTATCGTTAATAATTACCCCTGGCTTTTCCTGACCGGCATGGCCAAATCTGATTAATTTCATGTGCTTATGTATTGGTATTTTTCAGGTTTTTAAAGTAAAGGCTTTAGTTTTAACCTGACAAGAAATTGTATCTAATTATCAAAAATAATACTGCAGCTATATCATATTAACATCACTCAATTGAGCTGCTGGCTTACACTTAACAGCTCGATATATTTTGGCATCAAACTTAAAATGCCAGCAAGGGCCTGATGACCGGCCATATTTTACCGGCAATTATTTGATAACCCGCCGCTGTAGGGTGCAAGCCATCGCGCAGGTTAAGGTGGGCTATGCCGGCCACACCATCCAGCAAAAACGGCACAAAGGCCATTTGGTTGGTTTTAGCTACCTGGGCAAACACCGCCCGGTATGAGGCCACAAAGGCGCCGGGTATCCAGCCCGGTAACTCCATACCTAACAACAGCATTTTAGCATTTGGCCAGGCTGCCTTTACTTTATCTACGATGGACTGCAGGTTTTTGGCCGTGGTTTGCGGCGGTATGCCGCGCAATATATCGTTGGCGCCCAGTTCAAGTATAAATACATCTATCGGCTGGCGCAGCACCAAATCAATGCGGGCCAGGCCTCCGGTGGTAGTTTCGCCGCTAACACCAGCGTTAATGACGTGGTAAGGCAAGCCTTCGGTTTTTATTTGGGCTTGGATGAGTGCCGGCAGCGATTCGAGCGAAACGTTGGCCAGACCGTAACCAGCAGTAAGGCTGTCGCCAAAAAAAAGAATATTTTTCAAATCAACTCCTGTTGTTAAAAGGTATTATAACGCATAACCTGGGTGTAACTGATATGTTTTAGGGGCACCAAACAAGGTTATTGACGTTAATCTGTTTAATTTTGAACCCATGGTTAGTATTTTAGGTTGCGGATGGTACGGCTTTGCCCTGGCGCAGGCTTTGATTAAAAGCGGCACGCCGGTAAAGGGCTCCACCACATCGGACGAAGGACATGAGCGTTTAAATGCGGCCGGTGTCAAACCTTACACCGTAAAGGTAAGCGCCGATGGTGTTGAGGCTGATGCCGACTTTTTTGACTGCGACGTACTGGTTATCAGCATACCCCCTAAACTGCGCAGCGGCGAAACCGACTATGCCGAAAAGATTGCGCAGGCTGCCCAGAAAGCAGCCGAACATCAGGTAAAAAAAATTATTTACATTAGCTCAACCGGTATTTACCCGGAGTGCAACTGCACGGTAGATGAGCAAACGCTACCCCAACCGGATACCGAATCGGGCCGGGTACTGGCCGATGCCGACAGCTGGCTGACAAGCCATGCCGAGTTTAAAACGGCCATCATCCGCTTTGGCGGCTTGGTTGGACCAGGGCGGCATCCCGGTCGTTTTTTTGGCGGTAAAAGCAATATCCCCAACGGGCGTGCACCTGTAAACTTAATTCACCTGCAGGATTGTATTGGTGTTACGCTAAGTATTTTAAAACATGACGCATTCGGTCAGGTGTTTAATGCCGTTGCTCCGCATCACCCGCAAAAGCAGCATTTTTATACCCAGGCAGCACAGGATGCCGGTTTGCCCCTACCCCATTTTACAGACGAATTGGAAAGCTGGAAAATAGTGAGCAGCACCAACGTGCCTTCGCTTTTGCAGTACGATTTTAAGGTAGCTAACTGGGATGAATGTTTTGGGCATGGCTTGTTTGCCTGATGGTTTTTAATTGATAGATACTTTTGCGTTCATAAAAATTTAAATCATTAATCAGCCGGCAGGGTTATTATAAACGTAACGTATCTAATTAACCTTGCATGCCCGAGTTTAAGCCTCAACAAATATTATATACCGCCGATGCCCTGAACGAGCAGGGCAAACGCATTGCCGGGCAATACCCCGACGCCGAGCAGGTAACTATTAAACAGCATAACCGCCTGCCCGACGCCGAAGACCTGCATCATTACAAAGCCAAATCGGACTTGCTGGTGCTGGGTAAACTCAAAACGCTGGATATTAAATACAGCGGCCGCAGTTCGGACTTTATTGCGCCCAGCCTGGCCAATGGCTGCTTTGGCGCCTGTACCTACTGTTATGTAGACCGCCACAAAGCCGTTAACCCCATCACCGTGTTTACCAATACGGATGAGATGATGGCCAAGATTGACCAGCATGTTATGGCCCTGCCCTGGCCTAAGCCACCCAACCAAACTGACGCGGTTTACTATACTTATGATATGGGCTGTAATTCGGACGTGGCTATCGACTACGACATATCGCCGGGTGTGGCCGATTTGTTTCAGTTTTACATTAATCACCCGCGGGCCAAGGCTACTTTTGCCACCAAATTTGTAAACCGCAATTTATTAGATGCTGACCCCAAACGTAAAATACGTATCCGTTTTAGCCTGATGCCGCAGGAAGTGAGCCGCCTGGTGGATGTGCGCACTGATAGTATTGAAAAACGGTTGCAGGCCATTAATGATTTTTACGAGGCCGGTTACGAGGTGCACGTTAACTTTTCGCCGGTGATAGTTTATGATAGGCTGAGGGGTGTAGACCGCGACTGGCGCGACGATTATCGCGAACTGTTCAGGCAGCTTAATGCGGCGGTAACCGATGAAGTGAAGAAGCAGATGCAGTGTGAGGTGATTTTTTTAACCCACAACCAGCAGCAGCATTTAGTAAATGTGGAACTGAACCCAAAGGCCGAGGAGTTGTTGTGGATGCCCGAATTTCAGGAAACCAAGCGGAGCAGTTATGGCGGCATTAACATCAGGTACAAACACCAGCTTAAGGCCCGGATGATTGACCGATTTATTGAAATGTTAACTGAAGAAATACCCTGGTGCGGGATACGGTATATTTTTTAAGCTTTTTTTCCGGCATCATCATTCCGTTCGGCCAGGCGCAGTTCCGACTCATGTACGATGTCTTTTATTTTAGAGTCCAGCTCGTTGATGGTAATCTCTATCATGGGGTAGCAGCTGTTAAACACGTAGTTTTCATCAAGCTTTAACACCTCCATCAAGCCCAACAACGAGGCTACCGGGCGACGTAACTCGTGCGATTGTATGGTGGCTATGCGCTGCAAGGCGTCGTTTTGCTGATTGATGAAATCGGCATCCCGCTTACGAACGGTAATATCGGTAGCATTAATAGCCACACCGATAATTTCGTTATTGGTGCCGCGGGCAGGCTCAAAAGTAACGTCAAACCAAAATAAAACACCCTCATGCGGTTCAACCTTCCACTCCACGTTAGTAATCTTACCTTTAAGGGCCAGGTCAACATACTCTACCAGTCTTGAAGCCGAATGCTCATTGACCACAGTTAACAGATGTACACCAACCTTGATGTTTTTATTATAACTGGCATAAATGTAGTTTGCCGCGGCTTTGTTATAAGCCATTACCTCCATTTGGCTGCCTATCAGCAGGTGTATATCCTTTGAGCTATCAAAAACCGCCTTGAGTTTTAATTCAGACTGTTCGGCCAACGCTCTTTGTTCCTGGGTATTGATGTTTTGCGCGATGAGGCTTTGCATGCTCCAGTTTAGCTCGATGAGGTTGAGCACCTGCTTGCTGATAACTTTGAGCGAATTAAGCTGAACATCGGTTAACTGCAAAGGCTCGGTATGCAGCACGCACAAAGTACCGATGGCATGCCCATCAAACGTAACCAGCGGCATCCCTACATAAGAGCGGATGAAGGGCGCCTGTGTAACTGCCGGCAGCTTGGCAAAGCGGCTATCCTGGGTAACATCAGGCACAATAAGCAATCGGTCTGATTTAATAGTCTCGTTGCAAAACGACAGATGACGTTCGGTACACGGCATGTCGCCAAGGCCTACGCTGGCTTTAAACCACTGGGTTTGTGCATCAATAACACTCACCAGCGCCACGGGCACATTGCAGATACCGGCTATCAGGTTTACTAAATCGGTCAGGTCTTTTTTAATGCCGGTGTCTAAGGTTTTAAATCGTGCTACTGCTCTAAGCCGCTCGTTTTCGTTCATCATAAATCCCAGGGATTACACCCGTTAAAACAGAGTTAATT
>CAJYSL010000096.1 GCA_913777515.1 uncultured Mucilaginibacter sp. | reverse complement strand
GGGTTAGTGTTGGCGCCTGACAGCAAGTTGAAAACATGGTTAACACGGCTTAGCAACTGACCGCTTTTTTCAATACCAACAATAGTGTTCTCAAAAGTTGGTGCAGCACTGTTGTTTGTAATAGAGTCAATTTCTGCCAGTTGCTGCTTCATCCCGGCTTCCATGGCCGGTACAAAATCATCGTTTTTGATTTTGCTGAAATCAGGTGCCTGAAAGGGGAGCTTGCTGGGCGCGTAAAAAGGATTTGATGCGCTTAAACCACCTTCGGCTGTTTTATTGGATTCGGAATGGTTATTACAGGCCGCCGCAAAAATCAGCATACCTAATAAGGGAATGGGGAATTTACGTTTCATTAAAATGTATTTTTAAATAAATTCAGGTGTTGATGCCAAAAGCAATTAACGTTCAAATGTATATAATAATATAAAACCCCCAAACGCTTCAAGGCGTTTGGGGGCAACAGGGTGTTTATTAGTTTATATTGACGATTAATTGCCTGATTTTACCCGGCTTTTTTCATCCTCAGCTCCGCTGGCGTGTCTGCGGGCCTGAATTTTGGCGTTACCAAAGTTATAGGTAAAGGTTAAGCGGGCTACGCGGGTTTCGTTTTTCTGAAACACATTAAAGTTTAAGTTGCCCTGGCGTACCGTAAGGTTTTGCTGACGGGTATTAAACACATCGCTTACCGAAAATTTTAAAGTTGCTTTTTTAGCTGCAAACGATTTGCTGATGCCGGCATCTAGGCCATATTGGGTACGGATGTGAAACAACCCGTAAGTTAACGGCGACTGGTAATTAAAAGTGCCTTCCAGTTTCACGGTTTTGCTTAGCGTAAAAGTATTAATGGAGTTGCCTTGTGCGGCAAACTGGCCATTGTTCAGCACCAATTCGGGCGAGTTGGCTTTAAAGCCCAGGTAAAAACCGGTAAGGTTATTATTCATGCTCCACCATTTAGCTAAAGTAAATGGCAAGTTCAGGTTTAAATTATAGCTGTTTTGAGCGGCTAAGTTATCGCGGGTAATAAAGGTTACTTTTTGGGCATCCAACTGGCGGGGCACTTCAACCATTACATCTGTAGTTTTGCTATAACCTAAGGTAGCGTTGAAGCGTTTTTTATAAGTGTATGTCAGCTCATAAGAGTTAGTGTATTGTGGCTTGAGGTTTGGATTACCCTGCATGTAAGTGTAAGCATTTAGTATTTGCACAAAACTGTTCAGGTCGTCGTAGCTTGGGCGGTCAATGCGGCGGCTGTAATTAATGCCTAAACTATGATTGTCCGAAAATTCATGGTTAACAAATGCGCTCGGGAAAAAGCTCAGGTAATGTCTTTCGTTAATCAAAGTAACGTTATTAATGTCTCTTGAGTCGCCTTTAGAGTTGGTCTGCTCTGCACGTAAACCGGCCTGGATAGATGTTTTTTTCCAGCTTTTGCTAAAGTTAAAATAACCGGCATTAATATTTTCGGTGTATTTATAAAGGTTGGTACGGCCGGCATCAGTTACCCAAACATTGTTTAGTAAAGAGTCGGTACGCAGGTCGTTATTGGTAGCTACATAGCTGAATTTCACACCGGCTTCCAATTTCATGGTTTTGCCGATAGGGTTGGTATAGTCAGATTTAAAAGTACCGATGTTGATTTTTGTAGGCAGGTTGTTGCGTAGTAATGAACTTGTACGCAGGGTTGTGCCATCACCATAAAAAAAGTTGTTGGTATAGTTGTTACTCTGGCGGTTGTTAAAGTATGAATAATCGGCATCCATGGTCAGCTCTTTGCCTAAAGTGTCAATCAGCAAGCGGTTGTTAACGTTGGCAGTAATGTTATTGTATCTTTCCATAGCAACGTTACGGGTAGTAGTTACTGCACTGTTGGTTACCTGGTTGGTGCTGATGAGTGTATTATTAAAACTATTGGCATCAAAACCCGAGTTATAACCACTAACCTGTACACCCAATGTGTTCTTTTTGCTTACTTCGTAATCGGCGCCTACTTTGTAGTTGTGTGCACTGCGGCTACCCAGCATATCGGTTGATTCGTTGAAGAAAGTGGTTATCCCCGCGTTGTTGATAGCACGGTCGAGCCTGATATCCTGAGGGCGTTTGTTATTTACGTAGCTGTAATTGCCAAACACATTTAATTTGCCGTTTTTGTGATTCAGGTTTAAAGACGAGCTGGCTTTGTGATTGTTACCGTAACCACCGGTAGCGGCAAAACTGCCATTGGTACCGGCTGCACGGTTTTTCTTCATCTTGATATTGATGATGCCCGAGTTACCGGCAGCATCATACTTGGCTGAAGGGTTAGTGATAATTTCGATAGACTGAATAGTGTTGCCATCAGTTGAGCGTAACAAGTTGGCTAACTGGGCCGACGACAGGTAGGTGAGTTTACCGTCAATCATCACCGTAACGCCTTGTTTGCCTTTCAGACTGATATTGTCGTCTTTATCTAAAGTAACACCCGGCGCACGTTCCAGAATCTCCATGGCTGAGTTACCGGCGGCAAGTACGCTGTTTTCTACGTTAATTACGGTGCGGTCTATTTTACGTTCAATTAAGGGTTTAGTGGCTACTACGTTTACCGCTTTTAAGCTGCTGGTAGCAGGCAGCAATTTTAATACCGGAGCGGTAACCACACTATTTGCAGCAACGGTTACTGGACCACTGATGGATTTGTCGTACCCAATGATGGTAGCTTTAATAAGGTAAGTACCTGTAGCAACCCGGTCTATATTGTATAAGCCGGCCTCGTTGGTTAAGCTGCTTTTTACAATACTGGAATCTTTGGCGCGCAGTAAGGTAATGGTGGCATAATCGGCAGGTTTACCTTGTTCGGTAATTGCCGAACCAGTGATTTTACCGGTAGGAGGTGTAGTTTGTGCAAAAGCCTGACTGGCTCCTGCCACAAGTCCTAAAATGATGAGTAGTTTGTATATGATTGATTGCATGATGGTTAGGTGTTGTGTGTTTGTAAAATTTGAGCAATAGTTATCCACTTAAAGATTTTTGGTCTTTTTAATTTATTAAACCTTGTTTCGGTGATTTGCCCGATGTTAGCCGGGCGGGTTATTTGCTTATAAGATGCAGGAAAGGGCCCCGAGGTTACACAAAAAGTTAAAAAATATTTTCGAAAGAAAATTTGATAGATGAGCGGAGCATATTAGCCTCTTATAAATCAGCTATTTAATACTGCAAAAAGAAGGGGGAGGGGGAACGGATAAAATAAAGAATTTGGCACCCCGGCCGGGGATACATCATGAACGTTGATTGTTTAGCCGAGGTGCAAATCCTTTTTACTTTTTGTGTAAGCGACGGATGATTACCGTTTTTTTGGCAGGTGCGGCTTTGGTAATTGTGCTGTCTATGTATACTGTATCAACTTTAGTTGTTGTTACAGAATCAACAGTTGTCGCCTGTCCGTTTTCTGTGTTGTCATTATTTCCGTTGTTGTTGTCTTCGTTTGGCACGGCAGTGATGGCGCTATCCAATTTACACTGCAAGCCTTCGGTAGTCATGATAAACGGAGCCATTTCGGTGCGCGAGTGGTCGCGGTGGCGGGGGAAACAAGCGCCTATATCTAAATAATTAGAAATATATTCGTTTACCCTATCATTAACCATCACCGTAGCTTTGAGCGGAACACGTAAGGTGAGCTTAATTTCTTCATTATGCCATTGTCCTGCCTCTACGCGGCGCAGTTTGGTATCAAACTTCAAAACTGAATCTTGCTGAGAAAACATGTAGCGGGTATTACGTGCGTGGTTAAGTGCCTGCTCATAAGTGCGGCCACGGGCGGTAAACTCCTCAATTAAAACCGGATAAGGCACATCGCCCTTTTCGATAGTGATTCTTACCGAACGTGGTGAAAATTCATCATCATCTTTATCGGTTAAAGTCAGGTTTTTAAACTTGTTTTTAATATCCAGCCTGGCACTGTCTTGTGGCGTAAAAAACATCACATCATTCAATTCCAGGTAATAGGTCTGGTTCGGTGTGGCTTTCAAATTGATTGTTTGTGTAAACCCTGCTGAATCCCGGAACTCGGCCAGTGCCTGCGAAGCGTGGTAAGCTAAAATAGCTAATGCACTAATCCATATAATCAATAAGGTGAAACCTGCCGACCGGTTAATGCTTGTGGTTTTAAACATAGCCGACGATATCACCACAATAATTACCGTTAGAGGTATGATAACAAGCAACCCTATAGCAACACGGACCTGGTTGATGTATGGATAATTAAAAAAGTTATCGGGTAAAGAAAATTCGTGAGTCCCGAAAGCCATAGTACCTACCAACGCAATAATGAAGGCGATGATACCGGCTGCACATCCTAAAATAACAGCCAAGCCTAATAACTTAATTATAATTTTACCTGCTCCGGTTATAAACGCCCTTAAGTGATAGAAAAAGTCCCCCACAAAGTCGCGGGTTCTGTAAATAAAGGGGCGGGCTTCCTGGTGTATGTCAGCCAGGCGGCCGCCTACCATATTTAATTCGGCTTCAAAATTGCGTTTAAAACCCTGCAAATCTAACGGTTCGCCTTTCATGGCCATTTTATCGGCCCGGCTAACCGCTTTAGGGATGATAATCCACAACAAAACATAAACAAAGAAACCAGCACCCGCGCCCAAAAAGGCCAGGGCAAAAAGCAGGCGTACCCAAACCGATTTGATATCAAAGTAGTTGGCAATACCCGCACAAACGCCCCCGATTAAATGGTCGTCCGGGTCGCGAAACAGGCGGCGGCTGTTGGCGCCCATATTATAAACAGGTTCTTGCGTAAATGCAGCAGCGCCTTCCTGGTCTGCATATTCAAAATCTTTTACCGAACCCATTTGGGCAATCACGGCTTGCACATCCTGGTCAATAATAGCCTGGCGGTTTTCGCGGGCCAGTATTTCTGTAAACATTTCGGCAATACGGTTTTCAATGTCGGTCGTAATTTCCAGACTATCGGCCGAGTTGAAAAAGTGACGTTTCACCTCGGTCATGTATTCCTTTAGTATTTCGTAGGCCTGCTCTTCGATATGAAAAACAGTACCGTTTATGTTGATGATAATTGTTTTGTTCATGATGATTATTGTATAGCGTGGTTGTTATTTTCTTCCTTCAATAGATGTTTGCACGGCGAAAGCCAGTTCCTGCCAGGTTTTATCCAGTTGCTCTAATACCTGCTTTCCATCAGCCGAAAGCACATAATACTTTCGCGGCGGCCCCGAGGTAGACTCTACCCAGTTGTAACTGAGCAGGCCGTTGTTTTTTAAACGGGTAAGCAACGGGTATAAGGTTCCCTCTACTACAAGCAGTTGGGCTTTCTTTAATTCGGCAATGATATCCGATGCATATATCTCGCCTTTGGCAATTACACAGAGTATGCAGTACTCGAGTATGCCTTTTCGCATTTGGGTTTGAGTATTCTCTACAAGCATAATGCAAAGATATATGTTTTGTAATGTATTATGCAATGCATAGTACTAAATTTATTTTGTAAAATTTTTAACAAATTTTAACTTTTCTTAACTTTTACTTGATGGTGTGATTTATAGCTTATATTTTTAGCCTTTAACTATTAACTGATCTTAAAAGAACAACATGAAGAAAATTCTACTCGCATGTTTGTGTTTTCTATTTGCGTTTACAGCGCAGGTTTATGCACAAAACAGAACAGTGACTGGTACGGTAATCGCCAAAGAAGATGGGTTGCCATTACCGGGGGTTACTGTAAAATTGAAAAACGGAACAGCCGGTGCTCAAACCGGACCTGATGGTAAGTACTCTTTAGGTGTTCCTGCTAACAGCACATTGGTATTTAGCTTTATAGGTTACACTCCTATAGAAATACCTGTTGGGAGCAAAAATGTGGTAAATGCTACGCTCGAGGCTTCAAGCCGTCAGTTGGGTGAAGTGGTAATTACAGGTGCCTTAGGTTTGCAAAGGCAAAAAAAAGAAGTGGGTTTCGCTGCTACAACATTAAATAATACCACCGTTAATGCGGGTAGCGCGGTAAACATTGCCAATGGTTTACAGGGTAAAGTTTCGGGTTTAAACATCACCACTACCAACACCGGTGTATTCGAAAACGTTAAAATTAATTTACGCGGTATTCACTCATTAACCGGCAATAACAATCCTTTATTGTTGTTGGATGGTGTACAGTCTGATTTGAATTACCTGTCATCTTTAAATCCTAACGATATTGAAGATGTAACTGTACTGAAAGGTGCTGCTGCAGCCGGTATTTACGGTTCTGATGCACGTAATGGTGTTATTGTGGTAACCACAAAAAAAGGCACCCGGAACGGTAAGCCTGTGGTAACTGTAAGCAACTCTACGCAATTTCAAAAAGTTAGCTTTTTTCCTAAATTTCAACGTGAGTTTGGTTTGGGTGGCGGCGGTACCAGTGCAAACAGCCAGGGAGCATATACGCCGATAGAAAACTGGTCTTGGGGACCTCGTTATACTGGTTTGCCAATAGAGTATGGTCCTGATTATCGTGGTAATGGTGTTAATCTTGATCCGTTAACTACTACTTACGATGATAAAAATGATCGCGAGACGTTCTTTAAAACGGGTTCTATCATTCAAAATAACGTTACTTATGGTGACAAAGCGTTTTTCTTGAGCGTGCAGGATGCCAATATCAATGGTATCATTCCTGGAACTCCTGATAAAAACCGTCGTACCGGTATCCGCTTAAACAGCGAAAGAGAGTATGGACGCTTGAAAGTAGGTTTAAATACCAACTATATTCAGCAGAATTATAACATCTTCGACCAAGAAGGTATGTCTGATTTTAATTCATCTCAAAACGTTGGCTTGAACCAAGGTTTGATGAACTTACTTTTCAATACTGGTGGTTTTATTCCGCTGAAAGATTTTAAAGATTTCAACAACAATCCTTACGCTCAGTTTAACAACTACTACACCGATTACGGATTGAACCCTTACTTTGCGGTAGATAACTGGCGCAAAAGAGGTAAAAGACAAGATTTCATCGCAAACCTGAATTTAAATTTTAAGGTTGCTGACTGGTTGAACTTAACATACCGCGCGGGTATCAATACACAAAATACCGACGAGAGAAGAACGTCTCAAGGCGAATTGGCGAACAGCTTTGGCACAAGCGTTCGTAACTTTAACTCTATTCCGGGTAGTGTTGAAGAGCGTTCATACCGTTATCAACGTTTATCGCAAGAGTTCTTTGGTAACTTCAACAAGCAGATCAATGATGATTTTAAAGTAACTGGTGTTTTAGGTTACTATTTACGTCAGGACGACCAACGCGATACTCGCGTAGGTGCTGTTAACTTAGTAATTCCTGATCTTTACAACATCAATCAGCGTACAGGTAACTTAACGGGCTCTTCGCCGTCAAGACGTACCCGTCTGCAAGCTTATTACGGTAGTGCTGCTTTAAGTTACAAAGGATGGGCTAACATCGAGGTTACCGGTCGTCAGGAAATTACTTCAGTTCTTGATCCAAGCCAAAATTCATACTTCTATCCCGGTGTAAGCGGATCATTGGTATTAACTGATGCCATATCCGGGTTAAAGTCTGATGCTTTAAGTTATTTGAAATTACGTAGTGCCTGGAGTAAAACTGCAAACGCTGACATTGCTGCTTATTCATTGTTGCCAACGTTTTCACAAGCTTCTGGCTTCCCTTATGGTTCAATCCCGGGTTACACTGCTAATGATGGTATTTTTGATCCTTTGCTAAAACCAGAGTCAAACAAAAACTTTGAAGTTGGTATTGAATCTGGATTTTTAAACAACCGCATTAACTTCGAGGCAACTTATTTTCACCAAAATAACACTAATCAAATCATTGGTGTAAATGTCTCAAATGCTACGGGCTATACCTCTTACACTTTGAACGCAGCATCGTTTATCAATAAGGGTATAGAGATGGACTTAGGTTTAACACCTTTGGTTAACATTGGTCAGGTTCGTTTAAATTTAAAACTGAACGGTACTTACTACCAAACTAACGTAACCTCTATTTATCCAGGTTTAGATCAGTTATCAATCGGTGGTTATACTTACGCCGGCAACTACGCTATCGTTGGTTCTCCAGCATTCGTAATCAGAGCTACCGATTACGTTAGAGATAATAACGGTCGTGTAATTGTAAGCCCGCTAACCGGTGCGCCAACTGCCGATCCAAATACAAAAGTATTCGGCAACACTTTGCCTAAATGGATTGTAGGTGTATCTCCGAGCATTAAATGGAAAGGTCTGAATATTTCAGCATTATTTGAATACAAAGGTGGTTACTACTCATATAGTGATATTGGTAATGCCATGGCTTGGACCGGTGTTTCTCAGTTATCAGCTGTTAACAACCGCGAGCGCTTTGTATTCCCTAACTCGTCAGTTTTGGTTAACGGACAGTATGTGCCAAACACCAGCGTAACATTGAACAATCCGGAGACATTCTTTACTGGTGTTGCGCGTAGCGTGGCGTCTAACTACATCATCAAAGCTGATGCCTGGAGAATGCGCGAGTTAAATATTGGTTACGATTTACCAATCGGTTTATTTAGAAGACAGAATGTGATCAAAGCAGTCAATGTCGCTTTAAATGCTCGTAACCTGTTTTTATGGGTGCCAAAATCTAACATGTATGGTGATCCAGACTTTACTTACAGCCCAAGCTCATCAAGCTTTGGTGTAGGTAGTACTACAGGTGTAACATCTGGTAACCAAGCAAGTATTAGCAACTCAACCATTAACCCTCCGGTTAGAACCTTTGGTGGTACCGTTACAGTTACTTTTTAATTAAGGATAAAAGAAAAACGATGAAAAAAATTATATATTCACTTTTTACGCTTTCGCTAGTGATAGCAACCGGTTGTAAAAAAGAATTTTTTGATATAAATCAAAGCCCGAATTCGCCTACGAATTCATCTGTGACTCCTCAGGTTATTTTACCGAGAACATTGCATGTAACCGCAGCCAGAATAGGTACAAGTTTTGATTATGCGGCTTTTTGGACGGGTTACTGGTCTCGTTCAGGTTCTTACGGGCAATCTATCGAAATCGAGTCATACAATTTAACAACATCATTCCAATCCGGACAGTGGAGTGGATGGTACGATATTTTGAATGACGAAAACACTATGGAAGTTAAGGCACGTGCTGCTGGATTACCTTTTTATGAGGCGGCTGCTAAAACTTTAAAAGCTATAGGTTTTATGTATTTGGTAGACCAATACAATAATGTTCCTTACAGCAAGGCTTTTGATATTACAAATAATTTGTTGCCTACTTACGATAAAGGTGAAGACATTTATGCAAATTTATTAGTTCAATTGGATGCAGCCGGTAAATTGTTTGCGGCCGCTGGAACTAGTCTTGACAATGCTACGCGTGCGTCTGACGTTTTGTTTGCCGGCGATACCGGTAAATGGCGTAGATTGGTTAATACTTTAAGACTTAAACTTTTATTACACGAGTCGCAAGTGGTATCTGCTGCAACAATTTCTACTGTTGTTGGCCAGATTAACGCTGACGGATCGGGTTATTTAAACCAAGATGCATCGGTAAACCCCGGCTACGCTGTTGTTGATGGTCAGCAAAATCCTTTCTATAATACTTATAAATCTACTGCGTTAGGCGTAATTGACTCTTATAACAGAGCAAACAACTACATATTATTCAAATATTTTGGCCCAGATGGCGTTTACAACACTGCCGATGATGATCCGCGTTTAAAATATGTGTTTAGTGCTGCTGTAACTCCATTAAGTGGTAACGTTTACAGAGGCACTAATTTTGGTGAAGTGCTTCCTAATAACGACCCTTATCGTGCAACTAATCAATCTGACGTAGCTGGTCCTGGCTTAGCGAAAAGCGCTATTCAGGCCCAACCGCTTCTAACCAATGCCGAAAGTTTATTTATGCAGGCAGAAGCTCAGCAGAGAGGTTGGATCAGCGGATCTGCGCAAACATCTTATGAAAATGCTATTCGTGCCTCGTTCACTTATTTAGGTGCTCCAAACGTTACCACTTACCTTGCCCGTAACGATGTTAGCTTTACTGCCGCTACTGACAAGATTGGACAGATAGTTTATCAAAAATACTTATCGTTAATTGGTTTAGACAACTTTGAAGCATATGTTGATTACAGACGATTAGGTATACCAACAGATTTACCTTTGTCTTTAAACGCTAACAGGATAAACAACGTAATTCCTTTACGTTTACCATATCCGCAAAGCGAGTACAACTACAATCCTCAGAACGTAGCTGGCCAAGGAACCATAAATACACAGACATCAGCTATCTTCTGGGATAAATAATTAATCTAAAAAAAACACAGAAATGAAGATATTATCAAGAATTTTGACACTGGCAGTGCTTTCTTTAAGCCTTGTATCGTGCCTGAAAGATAAAGGATATGACGAAGACAGGTATGGAATTAACGTAGATGAAGCTGAATCTTACAAGATTGTAAATATCCCTTCTACTAATACTACACTTGCCGTGAGCAATACTTATGCAAGAACTGTTGCAGGTGCTACTTTAACTGTTCCGGTTCACTTATCAGCTAAGGATCCGGCCACTGAAAATTTGGCCGTAACTTTAGCTGTCGATCAGGCCGACACAAAGATAACTAATTATAACGCTACTTTGGCAACAGCGTCAAGGTATACCCGCATGCCATCAACTGCTTACACAGTTAATAACGGCGGTGTTGCAAATATTACAAGCGGTAGCAGTGATGCCTCAGTTACGCTAACTGTTACACCAAGCAGCTTACCGGCGGGCCGTTATATAATTCCTTTGAGCATTACAAGTATTGATAAGTCTGGTTACACGATCAGTGGTAATCAAGGTTATCGTTTAATACTGGTTATTATAACATAAACTTTGTACTTTTAAAACAAGAAAGGGCTTTGGGTAAATCAAAAGCCCTTTCTTGTTTTAAAACGAAATTTAAATCAGTAGTAAAAAGTATAAATAAAGCAAAATACCATAAAGTTCTATTTTTTTAAACTGTTATAATATTCGATTACTTTTATCAAATCAGTATCTTCCTTAACGTTAAGATTGTTGTTATTAATATAAATTTCCAGTTCAGGTTGCTTGTCTTTAAGTGATTCTAAAACCGATTTTTTATCTTTTTTTAATTTAATAATTCTGCTGTTGTCGTTGATATAGTACCTGTCATTTGCAGAAATTTGTTTACTAATAATCAACGAGCCCGGAGCCCGTTCATCAACTATCTTTTTTATAGTTCTTTTAAGCAACTGGGTATTTCCATCAACTAACACTTCGTAATATGTTTTTAGCGTACCTCCATCTACAGGTTTGAATCCATTCCTGAATGTAATACGAGGCCAGTTTTTATCTTCTGCATTAGTAAGTGTAAAAGCTTTAATCGGCATTGTAAAGCTTTTCGAATTATTATCATCAGATAAAAAAATTAGTACTCCCCTTACCTGATCATATTTTAAGTTCAAATTATTGTATATAGTTCCATCTACGAGTTGTACGTTACCTTTTACCCAGTCATTAAAAAGATAGGCCGAACCCCGCGTATCTTTATAAAGATCACCGTTAACAGTCAGGCCTTCGGCGTTTACACTAAAGTTAACACCTGGTTGTTGTGCCTGAGACGGCGTATACGCTAGTGCAAACACACCAGGCAAAAGCACAGTTATAATCCTCTTTTTATTCATGATTTGGGTAATTTGATATATGAAATTTACAGCATAATTTATGTAAAAGCAAGAAGGCTATGCAATTACGCACAGCCTTGTTACATTGTATTCGCTTTGTATGGTTTTATCTTCCATCCATCCCTTCCGGGTCGCCTTCTTTTTTTAACTGGTCTAACGACAGGTTGGTACTGCCACCCATATTCTCTTCTTTTTCGGCGCTGTCTCCCTGGGTAGTAAGCGGCGCTTCGGTAATGCCTGTATTACCTTGCAGGTGCTGGTCGTTGATGTATTGGTTGTCTTCGCGGTCGTTCACGGCTTCTTCCTGCGCGTCGGTGTTAAATTTGGCCGCATCTGCATTGCCGGCGTCTTGTCTTTTGTCGTTATCGGTGTCCATGTAGTCTTCGCGACTATCTAATTTATTGGTGTTTTCGGTGTTCATAGTGATGATGTTTTAATGGATAACCTTAAAATATCCCATGCGGTTTTGCTAAAGAATTATAGTGCTTACCGACAGGGAATTACACCCTGAAAAAAATAATAATTAACGTTAAACTCTGTTTAAATTAATTAGTCGAACAATACAGAAAAGGAGATACGGAGGCTGCAACTTCCGGTTAGATTAAAAATGAAAAACTTTAACAAATATCTGGTTGGCATAGGATTGAGCATCCTGACAACCATGTCGCTGGCCTTCAATGCTGATGCACAACGTGGTGGCAGGGGCGGTGGCTTTCACGGCGGAGGCGGCTTTGGCTTTCACGGTGGCGGTGGTTTCCGTGGTGGCGGTTTTGGCGGCGGAGGCCGAATAGGTGGTGGTTTTAATCGTGGTGGTTTTGCGCCGCGCAGCAATTACGGCGTAAGACCTAATTTTGGTGGTCGGGTTGGGGTAGTGCCACGCGCCAATTATGGTTATCGCGGCGGTATTGTTCGTCCAGGATACGGCGGTTGGGGGGCACATAGTTACTTCTATGGTCGCCCATATTATCGTGGTGGTGTAAGAGGCTTTTATGGCCGTCCGTATGGTGGTTTGTACTATAACTACCGTGGCTATTATAACAGCTATTATTACCCACGTATTGGTGTAAGCATCGGTGTATTGCCTTATGGTTATTATCCATTCTACTGGGGTAACAACCAATACTATTACAGCAACGGTTTTTACTATCAACAATACAATAACCAGTATACTGTAGTTGAGCCACCGGTAGGTGCCGAAATCAACCAGTTGCCTGATGATGCCGAAGCAATTACTATTGACGGTCAACAGTACTACGAATCAAACGGGGTTTACTACCTGCCTATCACCAAACCTAACGGTCGTTTAGCTTACCGTGTGGCTGGTAAAGATGGCGAACTGAATACCGAGAACGGCCAGTATAACAACAATGGCCAGTACAATAACGGAAACAACGGTAGCTACAATAACAATTACAATGATTATCCGCAAGTTGGCGATGTAATTGACGAGCTACCCGAAGATAGTCGCAAAGTAAAAATCGACGGACAAAAATATTATGTTACTCCGGATGGCATTTACTTACAGCAGCAACGTAATGCCGACGGCAAAGTCATCTATGTAGTCACCAGTGTACCTGGTAATGATGATGACGACCAGTAATTTATAAGTGATGGTAGTTTTAAGAGAGGGACGAGGCCGCGAGGCTTTATCCCTTTTTTTGTTAATTCAAAATTGGTCAAACATTGTTTCTCCAAAAAACTTCTTTATAAAAACTAAGGAGGATAAGTAATGGGAAATAATCAATATCAGGATGTTATTCAGAAACTTTTAGATTGTGTGCTGGCTTGCGAAAACTGCGCAACAGCTTGTTTGGGTGAGGACGATGTGCAGATGATGGTGCCCTGTATTAAGCTCGACCGCGATTGTGCAGATATTTGTTTGGTAGCTGCCAGGTTATTGCAACGTAATTCGGATATAGCTTTGCAATACTTGTTATTGTGCGAAGAGGCCTGCCGCAAATGTGCAGAAGAATGTGCCAAGCACGAGCATGACCATTGCCAGCAATGTGCCCAGGCCTGCCGTACTTGTGCCGATGCTTGCCACGAGCTGCACCAGCCAATTACTCAAAACTAAGAAGTACCACGATTTACATCTTAAAAAGCTAAGCGCCTGCATATCGTTTGCCGGCGCTTTTTTATTTGCTACTACCAATTGTAAAATAAAAACTAAAACTTGCAAACGTGCTAAATAAATTAGCAAATTTGTTTTATGGCAGTAGCGGCGAATCAGGATTATTTTAAAGGGCGAGGGGCACAAGTAAATACCAATAACCGGTACTTAAAAGCCAGTTATGTAGCGCAGCACATTGAGGCGCTCGATGAGCCTATGCTGCAAAATGGCAAAACCCAGATTTTTGAAGAAACGCCTAAACAGATTGTCAGCAAATCCAATAGCCCGGATATTCATCACCGCGATTCTATCAACCCTTACCAGGGTTGCGAGCACGGCTGTATTTACTGTTACGCCCGCAATAGCCACGAATATTATGGCTTTAGCGCCGGTCTTGATTTTGAGCGGAAGATTATTGTAAAACGTAATGCTCCCGAACTGTTAGAACAGTACTTTAACAAACGGCGTTACCAACCGGCTCCCATTGTTTTATCGGGCAACACCGATTGTTACCAACCCATTGAGCGTGAGCTGGAACTAACCCGGCGCTTGCTGCAGCTGTTTTTGCAGTACAAGCACCCCGTAAGCATCATCACTAAAAATAACCTCATCCTGCGCGATATGGATATTATTAGTGAGCTGGCCAAGCTTAATCTCATCCACGTAGCCATCTCCATTACCTCGCTCGATGAGCAGCTGAGGCAAAAGCTGGAACCGCGTACTGTAACCTCTATCGGCAGGTTAAACGTAATTGAAAAGCTGTCGCAAAAAGGTGTGCCGGTAAGGGTGATGACGGCGCCGATTATTCCGGGGCTAAACAGTAACGAGGTGCCGGCCATCATTAAAGCGGCCGCTAACCGGGGTGCCATTGATGCCGGTTTTACGATGGTGCGGCTCAACGGTAGTATTGCCGAAATATTTACCGACTGGATACACAAAACTTTTCCCGACCGGGCCGAGAAGGTATTAAACCTAATACGCGAATGTCATGACGGCCATTTGAACGACAGCGAGTTTGGTCGCCGGATGAGCGGCGATGGAGAGGTAGCCGGGTCTATTCAGCAATTGTACCGCGTGGCCTGCAACCGTTATCTGGGCGATAAGCAAATGCCTGAATACGATTTTTCGCTTTTTACACCTAAAGCCGGTAAGCAAACCTCTTTGTTTTAAAATCGAGTATTGATGACGGGTTGAGAAAAGGATTGATGGTTTGTTATCAAATCCATTTTGAAGGTTTGGGTATTGATAGTTTTAATGATAGTTGTTATTTTTAAGCAGATATAAACCTGATTATCAAGACTTTTAAAACTGCAATCAGCTGGTTCGAAATATCGGCTACTTACTTAAGCCGTGCGCAAAAATTTTAGAAGAGATTTTTGGTATGCAAATGATTCCAATGGATAATGACGGCTACCAAATGCGGATGTTTCCGCTCGAAGACCCTATGAATGGCGTGGGTGGCGCCATTGTGTTGCAATCCGATTTTCATCAGCCATCGGCTGATGCCGGTATCCTGATTTACTTAAATGCAAACCCTGATGTGCAACTGGTGGCCGATAAAGTAGAAGCTGCCGGTGGCAAAGTGGTTGTGCCCAAAATGGAAATTTCGCCCGAATACGGCTATATGGCGGTGATTATTGATACCGAAGGAAACCGGATTGGCTTGCACTCTGTGCCGGAAAAATATCTTTAATGATGATTGCATCAGCCTTGCATGATTGATATGCTGAGCAGTTAATGATGTACCGTCTCAGTATATTGATTAAACTTTACCTGCTTGTTCCTGTTATTTTTTAAGTTTACCTACAGGATGAAAGAATTAGAAGATATTGTAAAGGCTTTTGACGTTGCCCAGCAGGCCGGCAAACAAACCGCTTTAGCTACGGTGGTACAGGTAGAAGGTTCGTCTTACCGGCGTGCCGGTGCCCGTATGCTCATCACTGATGACGGACAGTTAACCGGCGCTATTAGCGGGGGCTGTTTAGAGGGCGATGCCTTGCGCAAGGCCCGGCTGGTGATGGCCCAGCAACAACCCATGCTGGTTACGTATGATACCACTGATGACGATGATGCCAAGCTGGGCGTTGGTTTAGGCTGCAGCGGTATTATCCACATCCTGATTGAACCTGTGTTTGCCGGGCAGGCTCATCATGCTATACAGCTATTTAAAAAGTTTTTAAGTAAGCGGCAAAATGCAGTTATTGTTACCCTGTTTTCGTTGGCCAACCGCAAAGGTGTGCAGCCAGGTACCTGTTTGTTTTTATCGGCCGAGGAATACCAGCATCAATGTAATTATCCTGAGCTCGAGGCTCAGTTACGCAGCGATGCCGAGGCGGTACTATCCGGCGGTAAATCGGCTATACAGACTTACCAAGCAGATACTGAGCTGACCGGTTTTGTAGAACTGTTAAAGCCTGCCGTGTCCCTGCTGGTTTTTGGTGCCGGCAATGATGCCATCCCATTGGTGAAAATGGCTGCAGTGATGGGCTGGTATACTACCGTGATAGATGGCCGCACCAACTATGCCATGGCCACCCGCTTCCCTGATGCTAAACGCGTTTTGTTAGCTAAACCTGAACATGTGCTGTCGCAAGTTAACGTAGATAGCCGCACTGCCGCGGTATTGATGACGCATAACTACAATTATGACCTGGCAATGCTACGGCAATTATTGCCTTTAAAGCTTGCTTATGTAGGAAGTTTAGGACCCAAAAAGAAGCTGCAACGTATGTTAGATGAATTGCAGGACGAAGGTATGACGATTTCACCTGATGAACTGCAAAGCGTGTATGGGCCTACAGGCTTGGACATTGGCTCGGAAACGTCCGAAGAAATTGCATTATCCATTGTGGCCGAAATACTGGCAGTAATGCAAAAACGTGAAGGCAAGCCGTTGCGCGAAAAAACTACCGTTATTCATTCGGAGGATATGGTCAGTTTACCGGTAAACCACGAAAATTTGTGACCGGCATAATCATTCTGGCAGCAGGCGCGTCATCGCGCATGGGGCGTCCCAAACAATTGTTGGTTTATCAACAGCAATCATTATTGCAAAGGGCCATTAAGGCTGCTGTTGCGGTGCCCAATACTTACGTAATCGTGGTAGTGGGTGCTCATCAATCAGTCATTGCTCTTGAACTAGCGAATGAATCTATAAAGGTGATATATAACGCTGATTGGCAACAGGGTATGGCATCGTCTGTTAGTGTAGGAATTAAATACTTGATAACCGAGCAACCGGCGGTGCAAAACGCACTATTGATGCTTTGCGACCAGCCTTTTGTAGATACGGCTTTGCTGCAAAATCTAATTAACACACAGCAAACAAGCGGAAGGCCAATCGTTGCATCGGCATACCAAAATACTTTAGGTGCGCCCGTATTATTTGACCAATACTACTTTGCCGAACTGATGGCGCTGCAAGGGCAGGAGGGAGCCAAGACGATGTTAAATAAATACAAAAGCGAGGTCATCAGCATCCCGTTTGAGCAGGGTGCTATTGATATTGATACGCCCGAAGACTACGAGCGGCTGTTGAATTTCTGACTGATTTATAATAAAACAGGTAACCTCGAATGATTGACCACTGAGGTTACCTGTAGAATGTTTATTGCTCTTCGTAATGGTAAGTTAAGCCACCATCTACAAAGTAAGTAGATCCGGTAACGTACTTGGCATCATCAGAACATAAAAATGCTACCAGGGCGGCTACATCTTCCGGCGTGCCCATTTTTCGCATTGGGATGTTCTCCAGCAAGTTATCTAACTGTTCTTTATTGTTCAGCAGTTTTTGGTTGATTGGCGTTGCAATAGCACCCGGGGCTACGTTGTTTACTCGCATGTTTAACGGGGCCAGCTCGGTAGCCAGGTTACGGGTGAGCATTTTTAGCGCACCTTTACTGGCGCAATAGGCTGCAAAGTGCGGAAAAACAATTTCTTCGTGTACCGAACTCATGTTTACAATCACGCCCGGGCGTTGCTGGTCTTTGCAGTATTTTACGAAGGTCTGGATGCCGAAAAATACACCCTTCAGATTGGTATCCATTACAAAGTCGTATTCTTCTTCGGTTACGTTCCAAAAGTCGTTGTTCTTTTCAACACCGGCATTGTTTACCAAAATGTCTAAATGCCCGTAGACGGCAATGGCATCCTGCACCAGTTGTACCACGTTTTGCATTTTGCTTACATCGGCCTCCAGAAAATGCGACTTGCGGCCCATATCGGCTACCTGTTTCATCAAACCTTCGCCTCGTTCGTCGAGTTTGCGGCCGTTAAATATTACGTCGGCACCTTCACTGGCTAACCTGAGGGCACATGCCGCGCCAATGCCCTGGCTGCTGCCGGTTACTAATGCTACTTTGTTTTCAAAACGATTCATATGTTATGGGTTGGGTATTTACTTTGTTATGAATAGAAAGTTTAAAATGCTCAACTGGTTTGTTCTATGACGAAGTTTTTATTCCGGCAGGTGATGGCTCATGATGGTAACTTACCCGTGCCGCTTCAATCAAATGATGCCGGTGCAGGTTCATCGCTTTAACAAAGCCCATCACTAACAACACACCCGTAAGCGGTGCCAGCCAATACAGCCAATAAGCTGTATACACGCCGCTAACAACCGCCGGACCAAAGCTGCGGGCTGGATTTGTACTACAACCCGATAGCGGCGATTCGGCCCAAACCATTAAGCTGTATAAAAACGGAATAGTATAAGGTGTATAATTCCGCAGCTTTTTGCTGCTAACAAACACGTAAAGTAAGGTTACCAAAGCGGCGGTAGTGATTACCTCGCCAGCAAACGCTAAGGCGATGCCCGCCTGGCCGGGTACAGTATTACCGTAAGCAACACTCGCACCCTGATGTCCCCAAAGTAGCAGAGGTAAACAGCCTGCAACAGCGCCCAGCATCTGGCTGATGATATAACCCAGCACCGCGTGGTTTTTCATTTTACCGCACATCCAAAAAGCAATGCTTACGGCAGGATTAATGTGTGCACCACTTATTTTACCTACAGGCAATAAAGTGATTAAGCAGCCGGTGGTACCAAATAAAAAGCCGGTAAACAGGCGGCGCAAGCCTGGGTCGGGAATATAATGGTTCATTACCGAGCCCTCGCCCCAGTTAAAGATGACTACGCTTAGCCCTATGGTTAGTAATAATGCTGTACCAATAAACTCAGACACATACAGCTTAAAAGGTGTTTGGGTTACTGGTGCAGCCATGGCTTATCTCAATAAAGCTGCCAGTCCCGTCCAGCCGGTTTGATGACTTGCCCCCAGACCTTTACCATTATCACCATGAAAATACTCGTGGAACAAGATGTAATCTTTAAAATGCGGGTCATGATTAAGTTTAGGATGACCGCCAAAAACAGGCCTTTCGCCATGCTCATTTCTCAGGAAAATAGATTTAAGCCTTTCGCCCAGGCAATCGCCAATTTCAGCAAGGGTTAAATACTTGCCCGAGTGTGTGGGATATTCTACCTTAAAATCATCGCTGTAATACTCGTGAAAACGGTATAAAGCGCCAATCAGTAAGTAATTAATCGGCATCCATATCGGGCCGCGCCAATTGCTGTTGCCGCCAAACATACTGCTGTCGCTTTCGGCCGGCAGGTATTTCACTGAGTAATCTGCGCCGTTAAGCCAGTACTGGAAAGGCTGTTGCTCATACACTTTAGATATGGAACGTATCCCGTACGGCGATAAAAACTCATTGGTATCCAGCATGCGTTTCAGCAGCAGTTTCATCCGGTGGCCACGCAATAGCGAGAACAAATGTTTCTGGTTGCCTTTGGTGTCCTTCCAACGGCTTACCAAATTAACGAGGTCCGGCCGTTGTTGCATAAACCAATCCAATCGTTCGGTTAGTTTAGGCAGGTTGCGCCAGCGCGCCTCGTCAAATACAATTACGGCGAACATCGGTATTAAGCCCACTAGGGTGCGCAGGCGCAAGCGGTCGTATCCGCCGTCGGGTTTGCGTAATACATCATAGAAAAAGCCATCCTGTTCGTCCCATAAGCCTAAGGCATCTTCGCCAACATTAATGAGCGAACCTGCGATGAACAAAAAGTGTTCGGCAAACTTGATGGCCATGGTTTCGTAGGTGGGGCTATGGGTAGCGAGCTCCATAGCAATACGCATCATATTAAGCGAGTACATTGCCATCCAACTGGTACCATCAGCCTGCTCTAAAAAGCCGCCGCCGGGTACAGGTGCGCTACGGTTAAATACGCCAATGTTATCCAGCCCTAAAAAGCCGCCTTCAAAAATGTTATTACCCTCACTATCTTTTTGGTTTACCCACCAGGTAAAGTTGAGCAGCAGCTTTTGGAAAATCTCCTCTAAAAAAATAAAGTCGTCTTTAAAATTTATCTGCCGGTCAGTTTGGTAAACCTGCCACGCTGCCAGGGCGTGTACCGGTGGGTTCACATCCCCAAAATCCCACTCGTAGGCCGGTAACTGGCCGTTAGGGTGTATATAGTTGGAATTAACTAACAGCAACAGTTGCTTTTTAGCAAAACCAGGGTCAAGCGGTGCCAGGGTGATACAATGAAATGCTAAATCCCAGGCTGCAAACCAAGGGTATTCCCACTTGTCGGGCATCGATAAAATATCCTCGGCTACCAGGTGTTTCCAGTGGTTGTTGCGGCCATGCTTGCGGCTTTCGGGCGGGGCCGGTTCTTGCGGATCGCCGTCCAGCCAGCGCTTTACGTTAAAATTATAGTACTGTTTATTCCAAAGCATGCCTGCCCAAGCCTGGCGTTGTACCAGTTTTTCGTCGTCGGTAGTGGAGTTAAATTGCGCGTCACTGTAAAACTGGTCAGCTTCGGTTTGCCTATTGTTAAATAACTGGTCGAAGTTACCAAACGCGTTAATCTGCTTGGTTTTGCTCAACCTGAGCTTTACTGTAACGCTGCCTTTGGCAGGCACATTCAACTGATACCAAAATGCTGCTTTGGTTCCCTCGTGGTTGGGGTTCACCGCATCCTTCTGGTTATTAACCACATAATTATTGATGCCATCCTTAACGTAAGCCGTAGCGTTGGCTGACTGATATAGCCGTCCATTATTGGTCTCGTTTTCGGTAAATAAAAGTTCGGGCTTGCCATCGGAGTAAACAAAATAGTCGCCTAACTCGCCACCATGAAACAGCACCGTATTGTTGCCCTGGTAAATCAATTTGGGCCGGTCTTTGCCCTTAAGCCAAACGTTGCGATACCAAAATTGTGGCAGTATATGCACCGGGGCATCCTCACCGCTTCGGTTATAAACGGTGTATTTTATTAAAATATCTTCTTCTTTATTTTTAGCATATTCGGCAAACACATCAAAGTATTTGTCCTCATCAAAAATGCCGGTATCAATCAGTTCAAATTCGGGTTCGAGCCTGCTGCGTCGTCGATTTTCGTCAATGAGCCGTTGGTAAGGATAGGCCTGCTGCGGATACTTGTACAGCATTTTAAGATAGCTATGCGTAGGGGTACTATCTAGGTAATAATATAGTTCCTTAACATCCTCGCCGTGGTTGCCCTCGTTGTTGGTTAAGCCAAAAAGCCGTTCTTTGAGTATCGGGTCTTGCCCGTTCCAAAGGGCCAGGCTAAGGCAAAGCAGTTGTTTGTCGTCGCTCAGGCCGGCAATGCCTTCTTCGCCCCAGCGGTAAGTCTTGCTGCGGGCCATATCGTGGGTAACGGCATTCCATGAATTGCCCTCGGCACTGTAATCTTCACGAACGGTGCCCCATTGCCTTTCCGACAAGTAAGGTCCCCATTTTAACCAATTAGTTTCACCGGCATAGTGTTGTTGCAGGCGGGTTTGTTCTGCATTCATACGTGCTTGAACAAGGTTGTTACGATAGGGTTTGTGTCAAAAGCTAAGCTTAATGAAAAATTAATGACTTGATGATGGCTGCAAACTCTGCTAAATTTTAGAATTTGTGGTGATATATTATAAACGGCGCACACTCCCTGTTAAGGATAGTTAAACTTAAGCATTAACTTATGGAAACAAGCTATATCAACCACGAAAACTGGTTAACCCATTTATACCTGTCGGTGTTCCCGGCAGTAGCTGCTCATATTAAAGCAAAAGGTGGAACACTTGATGACGCCAGAGATGTTTTTCAGGATGCGCTGGTGATTTATTATGAAAAGGTGATTGCCGGCAAGGTAGTAATTGAGTATAGCGAGAAAGCTTATTTGCTGGGTATTGCGCGGCATCTATGGTATCATCGCCAGCAAAAGCAAAAAGGTAGGGTGAGCGAGGACATGCTGGACTATGAACGCTTAATTGAGGAAGAACATAGCCTACCCTCGGCTAAACGATTATTACGCTACCTGGAAACTGCAGGCCAAAAATGTATGGATATGCTGCAGGCTTTTTATTACGATAAAGTAAGCATGCGGGAAATTGCAGAACGTTTTAACCTGTCGGGCGAGCGGTCGGCTACGGTGCAAAAGCATAAATGCCTGGAGAAAGTACGTGAAAAAGTTAAAGAAAAATCACTGACTTATGAAGACTTCTGCCTCTGAAATACGATTGATTGACAACTACATTCAAAAACAGTTGTCGCCTGCCGACCAGCTGGTTTTTGAGGCGAATTTATTGTTGTGCCCCGAGTTAGCCGAAACATTACGATGGCAGCAGGCCGTGCATCAGTTAGTAAAGATGAGAGGACGACAGCAACTCAAAGCACAAATTAAACAGGTTGAACAAACGTTATTCACCGAGGTAAAGCACCAAACGTTCAGAGAAAAAATTTACAAGTTATTTAAAAGAGATTTATAAAAAAGCCCGGAGTGTTTCAGTTACTCCGGGCTTATATTTTATAATTGGTAAGCTTTGTATTCGTCCTGTGCATACGTGCCCCAATCTTTCATGGCTTCCTCGAGGGTGGCGCGCATCTTTTTATTATCTACCGGTTTGCCTTTTGTAGGTGCTGCAACCTTAGCAATAGGAATGTTCATGTCAGTTACCTTGGTGGCAAACCAGGTAATGTTTTCGTGGGGCAAGGCCACACCCAAAATCATACCGGGTAGGCCCGTAAAAGATTCCGGGCCGCCCGAAACAGCAATCTCGTTGGTGTAAAAGGCTACTACATAAACCGAATCCATAATCAGGGCGTTAGCACGGCGACAGTTAAAACCAGCTATTTCGCGGGTTTCGTCCGTAATTTTCCAGTTTATTTTGCGCAGGCTGTCTTTTACTAAAAAGGTTTCTTCATAAACCTTTTTTTGCACGGCGCTAGTGTGTTTGTTCAAATCGGTACCGATGGTGTTGTTTTGGGCTACAAGTGCTGTGTTGAAAAAAGAATTGTTGGCGTTTTCGTCCGGCTTGGGTACGTACAGCGTTTGGTTATCAGTAAACGTAAGTGTACTGGTCTGCTTTTTAAACTGCGGTTGATTTTTACGGAACGACTCGTACGCAGGTTGTAAATAAGCTTCATTGTCTTTGGTGATGCGTTTTTTGATGATAGCGTACATATTTAC
>CAJYSL010000095.1 GCA_913777515.1 uncultured Mucilaginibacter sp. | reverse complement strand
ACAAATTTTACTAAATCCATGATTTTAAGCTCTTAATGCGATTTTTAGCCCCTAAAAATCGGACTGCAATAATAGGAAATTTTCAGGAATAAAAAAACATTGTTTTAAATTTTTGAATAATAATTTTTAGCAGCTTGTCGATGCTGTACTTTTGCGTAAAAATGGCTACTCAAGTACCTTTAAATTCCTGGCCGGAATTATACTAACAGAATGCGGTTGACTAATACCGACTGCTCAATTCCATTTTCCGATGATAACTAAAAGCGCTGTAGTAACCGCAACGAGTAAAATTCCTATAGTAAGCCCGGCGCCAACAAAAATTTTATGACCAGTAGATTTTGACCGTATTGCCTTAGTATAGGCGGCAACTCTGTATGCATTCACATAATCAGAATCAAGAAGTAACGTAGTATCGCTTACATTACTCTTTACAGGCTTAAAAACATCTGAGCTACTGGTAATTTTTTGGCTTTTCAGCGCACTGCGTTGTTCTTTATTTAGCTTAAAACTTTTAGCGTCTTTGTAAGCCGCCTTGATTACCGAATCCTTGTGAGTAATCTGCGCAATGGCGGTTGTGCCGCAAAGCCATATAAAAAAGCTGAGGGTTAGGATTTTTATAAGCATATTATTAATTATTGTGTTATCTTTCGATGTTACTCACTGTATTACAGTAGATTAACCAATAATAACAAATACACCAAAAATACACAAATAGATATTTACAATAATCTTAATATATTTTATATACTTATATAAATCATTTATCTAAACCTTTACTCAGTATCCACCATGAAAAAACTTCTATTTCCTATTGCAACGATTTTAGTAGTGATGTCATCTTCGTGCTATGTTAACACCTTTGTGGTTGGTAAAGGCGCACAATCAAACAACTCGGTAACTAAACAGAATCACTATTTACTTATTGGCTTAGTTCCGGTTTCGGTATCAGACCCAAAAGAATTAGCTGGCACCACATTTGATTACACCGTAACCGTAAAACATAGCTTTACCAATGGCTTGCTGACTGCTTTTACACTCGGAATTTATTCGCCATCAACAACAGTGGTCACCAAATAACTGATTAAACATTACAGAAACATTATTCGCCCCCATCATACAATATTTAATATTATGCATCAGTTGCTTAATGGTCATGATTAAGTTAGCTAACGTTTTTAATTTAAATGTTGATTACAGCTAATTATCAAGATTTGGCATCGGATATTTCACCGCCCTCCATCATTTATATTCTATTAGATATTGTCGCACTTTTATTTGGTTAAAAGATTTGTAAAGCTTTAGCAATGTAAAAGCTCAATCATATATAATTATTCAAAAAAAACACCTAAGTAAAAAGGCCGTATCACATATTAATGACACAGCCCTTTTACTTATTATTTTATCGATGTCCGGTAGCAATAACTAACTGCCCCTTTAAAGCTTCAATTATTGTTTACTGAACGAGTAAACAATATATCCGGTACCATTACCGATGCTTACCGGCGATTTTAGCACCATGTTGTTTCCATCATTGCTGCTTACCATTAACTGGTAGCCTTGCTGTACGTTTTTGGCCTTATCGCCCTCGTAAATCTTTTTAAACTGGAACATCTGGCCATTCGGGTCAGAGTTGTTTACCGACCAGTAAATGGTTTGCGAGGTTCCGTTATTTAGGGTATAAATACCATTACCACTGTTGGTCAATTTCCAGGTACTGCCTATAAAAGCTGATGGCTTAGCCTGGTCAAACACATTTGATACTGCACTTTCTACCAGCCCGTCATAAGTTACGTTGTTTAAAGTCCAGGTGCCGGTAAAATTACCACGGCTAACATTAGATACACCAGTAGCGGCATTTTGGGTTGAACAACCCACTACAGTGAGGCCAATGACTACGGCCATCACAATAATTTCGAAAATTCGTTTCATATGTTAAGTATAGATGTTGTTACCCGTAAACATAAATCCTGCCAAGCTTGTTTTGCAGGACTTGTTTTGAGCATCAGTCTATCGTGTTAAACAGATTGCTTTTGGCAATCACATCCATATAAAAACTTTCGTATTGTGGTAAAATAGTGGCTAAATCAAACTTTTTGGCATGGTTAAGTGCGTTTTCCTTAAAGGTATTCAGGCGTTCTTCGTCCTCTAAAATATAAACGGCCTGCTCGGCCATACCGTCTAAATCAGTTACGTCGCGTAAGAACCCGGTGTAGCCTTCTACGTTCAGTTCGGGCAAGCCGCCGGCATTACTGCTGATGACGGGTACGCGGCAAGCCATAGCTTCTAATGCGGCCAAACCAAAACTCTCGGACTGCGACGGCATCAAAAACAAATCGGAGACCGACATAATTTCTTCAACGGCATCCTGCTTGCCCAAAAAACGTACGTTGTGGCTCACGCCTAAGTCGCGCGCCAGTTGTTCACACTCCGGCCGGTCCTGCCCGTCTCCTACCATCAATAACTTTGAAGGTATACGTTCGTTCACCTTGGCAAAAATCCGGATAACGTCGGGCGTGCGTTTAACCCGCCTGAAGTTGGAAGTGTGCACCAATATTTTTTCACCCTCGGGAGCAATAGCCTTTTTAAAATGCTCTTTGGGCGTATGGCTAAAACGGCTCAGGTCAATAAAATTGGTAATTACCCTGATATCTTTAGTGATGTCGAAATAACGGTAAGTATCCTGCTTTAAATGCTCCGAAACCGAGGTTACCCCATCACTTTGGTTGATAGAAAAAGTAACCACCGGCTTGTACGTACGGTCATTACCTACCAAGGTAATATCCGTACCATGCAGTGTAGTAATTACCGGAATATGAATACCATAAGTAGCCAGGATTTGCTTGGCCATAAAAGCTGCTGATGCGTGAGGAATGGCGTAATGCACATGCAATACATCTAGCTTTTCAAACCGGACTACATCAACCAGGCGGCTGGCCAGCGCCAGCTCATAAGGCGGATACTCAAACAGAGGATACTTGCTTACGGCCACTTCGTGGTAAAACAGATTCTCAGAAAAAAAATCGAGGCGTACCGGTTGGTTGTAGGTTACAAAATGCACCTGGTGACCACGGTCGGCCAGGCCTTTGCCCAGTTCGGTAGCTACTACACCGCTACCCCCAAAAGTTGGGTAGCAAACTATGCCAATTTTCATGTAAATGAATTAGATTTAAGTTTGAATGAAGCTACCAAGACATTGCGGTGGTTTCACGCCAGCAAGTTTAACAGCATTTTACGGCAAATGTGTTAAACCCATGTAAAGTTTAGCGGCGTAACAGTGGCTTTATCTATTCTCTATCACAAATATTACAAAGCTGTAAAATAATATTATATTCGGCGCATCACAACCAAACACCTATGGGATTATTTTCGGCCGAAGAACCTAAGCAATACGAAATTGACGGTATTAAATTAGTTTGCATGTTTTGTAAAAACGAAAGCTTTTACACCCGTAAAGAGCAAATGCATAGCCCAACCAGAACGATGCTAAATTTAGAATGGACAGATGTAACGGCAACCTGTTTTTCATGCAGCAGTTGCGGCTATGTACATTGGTTTATGCGATAATACTGGAGTATTATTTACTTAGCAGACGTTATCCACCAGGTATTGCCGTACGGGTCTAAAATACCGGCACTGCGACCGTAATCCTGGTCGGCGGGTGGCATAATGCTTTTAGCATGCAAGCTAAGCGCTTTCAGGTAAACAGCATCGCAGTCGCCAACATAAATAAACATACCCGCTGTTTGCACCGGGAAATCGCTGGTAGCGTCGGCAAACATGATGATGCTGTTGTCCAGTTGCATTTCGGCGTGCATAACGGTGTACTCGTCGCGCATGACCTTCATTTTTTCGGTTGCGCCAAAAACAGCCTGCATAAAATCAAAAAAGCCGGCGGCGTTTTTTACAATGAGGTAAGGCATCACCTGCTGATGCCCTTGAGGTATGTTTAAGTCTTGCATAAGATTTCAGAGGTTTACAATAGCTTTAAGTTACTTATTTGCAATCATATAAACCAAACATCTTACACCTTAAAAACTATGGCTGCAAACCTTTGGCAATAGCCTCATAAACCACATCCTGTATACGCGGACGTATACGGCGGCTTACCAGCAATTGAGAGTCTTTAGGGTATACCCGGTTAGACAGAAATACATAAACCAGATTATACTGCGGGTCTACCC
>CAJYSL010000094.1 GCA_913777515.1 uncultured Mucilaginibacter sp. | reverse complement strand
CTTTGGACTTGGTAGGGCTTAATTACCATCAAGAGGTATATGCTGATTTTCCGAAAAATTATCCCAATCAAAAATTCATAGCTACCGAAACCATGTCGGCCTATGCTACTCGCGGGTTTTATGATACGCCAACCGATAGTACACGCCATTGGCCCACCAGCTCGAAAGCTAAATTTACCCAGGGCAATAGTGAGTTTTCCATCACCGCTTACGATAATGTAGCCGCCTATTGGGGATCTACCCACGAAGAAACCTGGAAAATTATCAAAAAGTATGATTTCTTATCGGGCTTGTTTGTATGGACAGGTTTTGATTATCTGGGCGAGCCCTCGCCTTATCCATGGCCGGCGCGCAGCTCGTACTTTGGCATTGTGGATTTGGCTGGCTTTCCTAAAGATAGCTACTATATGTACCAAAGCGAGTGGACCAGTAAGCCAGTATTGCACCTGTTGCCGCATTGGAACTGGCAGCCGGGCAAAACGGTAGATGTTTGGGCATACTACAACAATGCCGACGAGGTTGAACTTTACCTGAACGGCCGCTCATTAGGTATACAAAAAAAGCAGGGCGACGACCTGCACGTAACGTGGAAAGTACCTTTTGAAGCTGGTACGTTAAAAGCTATTTCCCGGTTAAACGGCAAAACCGTATTAATCAAAGAAGTATCAACCGCAGCAGAACCCGACCGTATTGAATTAGTTGCAGACCGTAAGCTTTTAAAAAGAGATGGTTCTGATTTGTCATTTATCACGGTACGTGTGCTGGACAAAAGCGGTAATGTAGTGCCCAATGCCGATAACCTGATTAGTTTTAACATCAAAGGTAAAGCTACTTTAGCCGGTGTAGATAATGGTTCGCAAAACAGTATGGAATCATTTAAAGAACCGCAGCGCAAAGCGTTTCATGGTTTGTGCCTGGCTGTTGTGCAAGCCGGTAAAGCCCCAGGCACTATCTCGGTTAATGCAACAGCCGACGGGCTAAAGCCTGCAACAATAATTATCAGGGTTAAATAGTAACATTATACCATTTAGGATAAAATGCTATAAGACAAAGAAAAAATATCATAAAACAATTGCCTGCTAAGCTGATAGATTTGTGAAATGCCTTTTGCCCTTTGGGTTAAAGCCGCCAATTATAACTCTTACACAAATCTATTAAATGAGAAGCTTGCCAACGCTCGATCTTGCCGTTATTGCTGTGTATTTACTGGCAATGCTGCTGGTTGGTTTCTATTTTTCGCGCCGCAACAAAAACACTGAACAGTTTACCAAAGCATCAGGCAGCATACCCGGCTGGGCATTGGGCATATCTATTTACGCCACCTTTTTAAGCAGCAATACTTTTTTGGGTGTTCCGGGTAAGGCCTTTGGCACCAACTGGAACGCGTTTGTGTTTAGTATATCCATGCCTTTAGCGGCCTGGGCGGCGGCCAAGTACTTTGTTCCTTTCTATCGCCATACCGGCGAGGTGTCGGCCTATACGCATTTAGAGCATCGTTTTGGTGCCTGGGCACGTACTTACGCTGTTATCTGTTTTTTATTGACGCAGCTGGCCCGCATGGGTTCTATCTTTTTCGGCATTGCGCTGAGTTTGCAGGCACTTACCGGTTACAGCATGAAACTCATTATCCTTACCATGGGCATTTGCATTATCATCTACACCGTACTGGGTGGTATTGAGGCGGTGATATGGACCGAAGTAGTACAGGGTATTATCAAAACATTTGGTGCCTTACTGATTTTGTATATCATCATTACCAATATGCCGGGCGGGGTAAGCAAGATAGTAGATATTGGTCATCAGGATAATAAATTCAGCCTGGGTAGCTACCTGCCCGATTTTAAGCAGTCCACGTTTTGGGTCGTTTTACTCTATGGTTTTTTTATCAACCTCAATAACTTTGGCATGGACCAAAACTATGTGCAACGTTACCACACAGCGTCTTCATCAAAACAGGCTGTTAAATCTATCTGGTTGTGCGTGGTGCTATACGTGCCGGTATCATTGTTATTCTGTGTTATCGGTTCCAGTTTATATGCATACTATCAGGTTCACCCCGAACTTACCGAAGTTTTGCGCCACCAGGTAGCCGTTGAGCGGTTATTACCCGGTGCATCGGCTGGCGAAATTGCACGGGTAGCCGCAGCATTAAAACCGGAGGATTACGGCGATAAGGTGATGCCAAATTTTATGGTTACTAAAATTCCGGCGGGTTTGGTGGGGCTTATCGTGTCAGCCATTCTATCGGCCGCCATGAGCACTATTAGCTCGGGTATGAATGCATCAGCAACGGTGTTTTCCGAAGATTTCTACAAGCGTTATTTTAAACCTGATATTACCGACAAGCAAACCATGAACCTGCTGCACCTGGCCACCATTGTAGCCGGTGTGGCTGGCATCGTTGCAGGTATAGCCATGATTGGTGTAAAAAGCGTGCTTGACATCTGGTGGCAGCTATCGGGCATATTTGCAGGTGGAATGCTAGGCTTATTTTTGTTGGGCATCATCAGTAAACAAACCCGCAACCACGAAGCCATCATTGCCATTACCGTTGGTATCCTGGTCATTATCTGGATGACGCTTTCGCCGCTATTGCCCGAAAATTATGGCTGGATACGCAATACCTTGCATCAAAACATGGTGATTGTTATCGGCACGCTCACTATATTTTTAACTGGTATAATTTTCACCAGGTTGCGCCAGAAATCTACAGAAACCTCGGCTATTTCTTTACATAAATAATATACTATATCTGCTTATATACCACTCATGAATACGCAAACTAATACAGATAAAAAAGGCTTTATCCCTGTAATGTTAACGCCGTTTAAAGATACCGGCGCTATCGACTTTGATGCCTTGACATCTCTCACCGAATTTTACCTGCAAGCCGGTGCTGCAGGCCTGTTTGCCAATTGCCTGTCGAGCGAAATGTTTGAACTGACGGAAGCTGAGCGCATCCAGACTATTGAGCATGTGGTAAAGGTGACCAACGGATTAGTGCCAGTAGTGGCTACCGGTACCTTTGGCGGTGCCATTGCAGGCCAGGCGCAGTTTGTAAAGCGGGTTTATGACTGCGGTGTACAAGCCGTTATTGCCATAACCGGTTTACTGGCAGATAGCAGTGAGAGTGATGCCGTGTTTAATGACCGCGTATTTGACTTAATCAACCAGACTGAGCAAGTGCCATTGGGTTTCTACGAGTGCCCTGTGCCTTACAAACGGGTGCTATCTGCCGAGCAATTACATCAGTTTGTAGCAACCGGTCGCGTTATCTATCATAAAGATACCTGTCTAGATATTGAGCAGATTAAAGCTAAATTAAAAGCTACCAAAGGATATTCATTCGGATTGTACGATGCTTATATGGTTCATGCGGTAGAGTCGTTAAAAGCCGGGTCGGCGGGTTTGTCATGTATTCAGGGCAATTACTTTCCTGAGCTGATTGTTTGGTTGTGCGATAATTACAACAATACTTCTTTAACTGCCGAGGTAAACCAGGTGCAACAATTTTTTATTGATAATATGGATGTGATGCACGATGTGTATCCGACTGTTGCTAAATTCTATCTTCAGAAACGCGGACTCCAGCTTTCTACGTTTACCCGCCGCGATGTAGGCAATTTTTCTGCCGAAGTAAAAGATAAGGTAGTTAAGTTGTATAATGATTATACTAATCTGCAACAGCAATTATCTATCGGTAGCCTGGTGTAATATGTTACACCAGTTAGGGTTGCTATCAATGATATTAGAAATTGATAAAACGTTGTACTCATTTGTCTTATCAATTTCTTATCGCCTGCAGCCTTTTGTTAAAGTAAATTATCCCGATATATATTGTCTTTAACCTAATTTGTAAAATTCATGCTTTCTGCAAGGTTATTAAGTGTTTTGATGACACTTACAAGCCGAAAGTAATTTTCATGCGCTTTGAGACAATAAATTCTTTGAATGATAACATTGTACAGTAAATTGATAAAAAACTGCAAAAATAATTTATATTCATAATTCATATTTGTGTAGCTAACCAGTTTACCAAGGCAAACCAAACATTATTATTTACCATTTTAGTTACTCATCGTATACGTACCGTTTAAATTTTGTTTTAGGGTATGATGTTGTTGCTAATCCCGGTCTAAAATTCTATCGGTCTGTGTAAGTGACTGTTGCTGCATTTCACTTAATTTACTATGTCAGAAACAGACTACAGCAAACAAGTATTGTTAGTTGCCAGCGGCGATTTAAGATTGTCAGCCAATCAAAATTGCTGGGCGGCGCAGCGAACCATGGAAGAGCAGCTGACTGCAGCTTTAGCCAAACAAGGTTGGACCGTTAAACGCGCTCATCCTTACGACGAAGCCAAACAGCATGGCTTTATTGATTCTCAAAAAATGGGTATCGAGGTATTCCGCAACCTCAATCCAGAGCAGCCCATTATCGTTGCCGAAAGTGTTTGGCAATATACCCACCACGTATTAGCTGGTTTAACTACTCACAAAGGGCCTATTTTAACCGTTGCCAATTGGAGCGGTACTTGGCCTGGTTTGGTAGGTATGTTAAACTTAAACGGCTCATTAACCAAAGCCGGAGTAAAATACAGTACTTTATGGAGCGAGGATTTTACCGATGAATATTTCACTCAAAAATTGCAGGAGTGGCTGCAAAATGGTTCGGTAAGCCACGACCAGTCGCACGTGCAAAGCTTTGACCAGGTAAGTCTGCTTGCCGACGACGAAAAATTAGGCCGCGAATTTGGCCGCAACCTCAAACATCACAAAGCCATTATGGGGGTGTTCGATGAAGGTTGTATGGGTATGTTCAATGCTATCATTCCGGATGATTTGTTACATGCTACCGGTATATTCAAAGAGCGTTTAAGCCAGTCGTCGCTTTATGCAGCCATGCAGCTGGTAACCGACGAAGAAGCACGTAAGGTGCTGGATTGGTTGCTGCAAAAGAGTATGAAGTTTAATTGGGGCACCCAGCCCGAAACTGAATTGACCGAAGCTCAAACACTGGAGCAGTGCAAAATGTACATTGCGGCAACCCGCATTGCCGACGAGTTTGGTTGCGATACTATCGGCATCCAATACCAGCAAGGCTTAAAAGACTTAACCCCGGCCAGTGATTTAGTCGAGGGTTTATTAAATAACCAGGACCGGCCACCGGTTTACACCGCTGACGGTAAAGAACTTTACGCCGGTGATGCCTTACCTCATTTTAACGAGGTAGATGAGTGCGCCGGTATCGACGCTTTGGTTACCTACCACTTATGGAAACAGTTAGGTATGCCGGGCGAAACTACATTGCACGACATCCGTTGGGGCGAGCACTTTGAGGGCAACGGTATCGATGATTTTGTTTGGGTTTTCCTGATATCGGGTGCTGCGCCTCCGGCTCACTTTATTGGTGGCTACGAAGGAGCATCGAGCGAACGCCAGCCGGCGATGTATTTCCGTTTGGGCGGTGGTAGTTTAAAAGGCATCAGTAAACCCGGTCATTTAGTATGGAGCCGTGTGTATGTGATGAATAATGAACTGCACTGCGACTTAGGCGTAGGGGAGTCGGTATTGCTGCCTGAAGAGGAAACACAGCGCCGCTGGGACTTAACTACCTCGCAATGGCCTATTATGAATGCTACTTTAAAAGGCGTATCTCAAAACCAAATGATGGGCCGCCATCAGGCCAACCACATCCAGGTAGTATACGCCACCAGCGAAGAAATGGCCCACAAAGCATGCCGTATTAAAGCTGCTGCCTTACAAGAGCTTGGCCTAAAAGTGCATTTCTGCGGTGACGTTCAGTTATAGTATTCAACCCTTTTAAATATAATAAGTGATGAAAAGATTAGTGTATTGCCTGTTTGTAGCGTTGCTGTTTCAATCGGTGTCTGTTTGGGCGCAGGATAACGCCTCGGCAGTAGAAAAGGAAATGGCTTACCGCAAAACGGTATACGCCCGTGCTTCTAAAATTGTAAAAGGTCTTAACCTGCCCGACTCTACGCAGGCCAATAAAGTAACCGAAGTGGTGGCCAAACAGTACCAGGATTTAAACGACATCTATGTCCTGCGCGACAACAAAAAATCGGTGATTAAAAGCGAAGCCAATGCCGACAAAGATGCGGTGAATGCGAAACTCAAAGCAGTTGATGAAGAGACAACTGCCAAGGTAGATAAGATGCACCCTAAATACCTGAAAAAACTGGCCAAAGTAGGTTTGTCTCCGGTTCAGATTGACCAGGTAAAAGACGGTATGACATACAACGTGCTTAACGTTACTTACACCGCTTACCAGGCTATGCTGCCTAATTTAACCGAGGCTCAAAAAACTCAGATAATGGCTTGGTTAGTTGAGGCGCGCGAACATTCGATGGACGCCGAGTCGTCTGAGAAAAAACATGCTTGGTTTGGTAAATACAAAGGGCGCATTAATAATTACCTGTCGCAGGCTGGCATCGACATGAAGAAAGAAGAAGCCGCCTGGATGGCCCGCATCAAAGACGAGAAAAACGCAAAACAACAAAATTAATCATACCCGGGCCGGCATTTGAAGGCTGCCGGCCCTTATAAAAAACTCCCCACCTAAAACCAAAAAGTATGAAATAGAAATCAACTCCATCCAATTAAAAGAAGCTCTCATCCAATTATTGAACAACACAAACTAAACAATGAAGAAAATTTTACTGATCTTTTCGTTGTTGCTATATACCTGTGCCGTGTTTGCGCAAACGCGAACCATTACCGGTACCATAACCAGCAGCGATAAAAATGAACCACTCGTGGGTGTAACCGTCCGGGTTAAAGGCAGCAACACAGCTACACAAACCGATGTTAACGGTAAATACGCAATTAAAGTAACTAACGCTCAAAATGTGGTGTTAAGTATAACTTATGTAGGTTATGCTTACCAGGAACGCACTTTGCGCATCGGCGAAAATAACTACGATGCCCGGCTTGAGCCATCTAAGGATAATAGCTTGGAAGACGTAGTGGTAGTAGGCTACGGAACTCAAAAGAAAGGTACACTTACCGGTTCGGTTTCAACCGTGGATCTTAAAAAAGTTGAAGATATCCCCGCGCTGAGCATGAGTGCAATCATCAGGGGTACTATGCCTGGTGTAAGCGTATCGGGTGGCACACAACGCCCCGGACAACCGGCAACAATTACTATTCGTAACCCTGTAGTGTTATCGCGCGATAGCCAGCAAGGTAACGGCCCGATTTATGTAATCGACGACGTAATTCGTACACAGGCAGACTTTGAGTTGCTTGACCCTATTCAGGTGGAGAGTGTAACCGTACTAAAAGATGCTGAAGCATCAATCTACGGTATATCTGGTGCTAATGGCGTTGTGCAGGTGCGTACAAAGCGGGGTAAAGCCGGTGCACCACGTATCAGCTTTAGTAGTTCATTAGGTGCATCTAACGCTACGATGTTGCCAAAGATGATGAACTCAACCCAATTAGCTACCTGGGTAAATGATTATTACCAAGGTCAGGCATCAATCGGACCTTTTGGCAGCAACTCTTACTACGCAGCTCCTGGTTTTCAGGCCCCATACTATAACGCAGATGGCTTTTTAGTTACCCCCGGATCATCAGTTAATACCACAACAAACACTATCAGCAATACAGGTGCGGTTACTACTGGTACAGCCCGCAACACAAACTGGTATACACCAGATGAGCTGGCCTACTTTGCAGACCATAGCCATAACTATTTAAAAGAGGCTTTTAAAACAGCCTATGTTTGGCGCGAAGCTATTAACATTAGTGGTGGCAGCGATAAGGTAAATTACTTTGTTGGCGGTGATTATGTAAATCAAAACTCAAACTTTAAGGGTATCAACTCATACAAATACGGTTTAAGAGCCAGCGTTGAAATTAAACCAGCTAAAGGTCTGACCACATTTTTGTCATTAAGCAACGATGTGTCTTACACCAGAAACTTTTGGTATAAACTTAACAGCACTACAGAAAGCTTAGATAACGATGCTGCATCATTAGAAAATATACAGCCTTGGCAAGAATATTTCATTAACGGTAATCCGGTAAGTTTAGGTGGTAGTTTAACTGGTGGTTATGATAACCTTAACTTTTTCCAGGTACAAAACTCAGACAATTTTACGGGTGGCAAAAGCTATGTGATGAACATTCTGGGTAAAATTACCTACCAGATACCCGGCATTAAAGGCTTAACTGCAACTGCAACGATGAACAAAAACATTAATGCAGCAAATAATAAGCAGTTTGGTACAACCTTCAATTATTACAGATACGCGGGTTTAGGAGCAAATAACCACATTCCCGGCGGTAATTTATTGTCTATCACGCCAATATCAAATGGTGATAAAGTGCGTTTAACACCAACCTTTTCGGAAAGCTATCAATTGGATGCCGGTTTAAACTACGATCGTACCTTTGGTAAACATGCCATTAGCGCTCTTGCCTTATTTGAGCAAAGAGAGCAAATGACTGAAGGTGTGGCTGCCGAGGCAAATGGCGTTGTGCCGGGAGCGTTACCTTATCAAACTTTTGCGCCTGGTACATCAAGTTCTACACAAGCTAATCAAATCAGCCAGGCCGGCTTCCAGTCTTTCATCAGCAGGTTTAATTATGCCTATGATAATAAGTACTTAGTGCAGTTAATTTACCGTGCCGACGGTAGTTCACGTTTTGCTCCGGGTAATAACTGGGGTGGGTTTCCGGCAGCATCAGTGGGCTGGGTGGTTTCTCAAGAATCATTTTTCCGCGACCATGTTGAATGGGTAGATAATTTAAAACTGAGAGCATCAGTTGGTTTAACAGGTACAGATGCTACAAAAGCTTATCAGTATGTAGCTTCATATAACGTTGGTACTGGCAGTTCTGGTGGCGCTGTATTTAACGAGGGAGCAAGAAGCACTGCTATCAAAGCAAACATTGCTATACCTAATCCCGGCGTTGTTTGGGACCATGTGTTAAAAACTGATTATGGTATGGACGCGCAGTTTTTAAGAAACCGCTTAAACTTTACGGCCGATTACTACTGGAGCCATGGTTATGATTTACTGGCCAATTTAACCTCATCGGTGCCTGCTACCATCGGAGCAGCTGTGCCAACAGAGAACTACGGTTCAGTTAATGTGTTTGGTTACGAATTATCATTAGGCTGGAGAGACCATATCGGTAAAAACTTTACCTATAGCTTTTCTCCGTTTTTTGCCTGGAGCGATAATAAATACATCAAATACGACATTGCGCAAGCTAACATTGGTACCATTCAGGACTTAACTGGTGGCTCAAGCGACAGAGGTGTGTTAGGTTGGAAATCGTTAGGTATCATCAAAAACTGGGATGAGGCTAATGCTATCATTGCACAACGTGCCGCTGCGGCTGGTATCGCGCCTTCGGCTGTTAAAATCTTTGGTCAGCCGGTACAACCAGGTATGATTAATTATGAAGATTTAAACGGTGACGGTGTGATTACTGACGACATCAGAGACGAAAAATACCTGACTAAAAGAGCATCTAATCATAACAGCCTGGGCTTAAACTTTAGTGTAGGATATGGTTCTTTAAATTTAAACGTCATCATGGGTATGTCGTGGGGCGGTTGGACTGCCATTGACGGACGTAAACCGGCTAACCAATCAAGTTCGGCTACCGGCGCATCTATTGCCGATAACAGACCTGTATATTGGGCCGACCACTGGACACCGACCAACACAGACGCCAGATTTCCGGCACCATACTTCGTAAACAACTATGACCGTGCTACTGATTTTTGGTTAGTACCAGCTACAACGTTAAACATCAGCAGTGCAAATTTAAGTTATACCTTACCTACACGGTGGGTTAGCCGTTTAGGTATGTCGAGTGCAAGGGTATATGCGGTAGCAACCAACCCTGTTTATTTTATCAACCCTTATCCTGAAAAATACCGTGATTTTGGCGCGTCATTGTATACTTACCCAAGTTTGCGCACCGTATCTTTTGGTTTAAACGTAGGATTTTAACAACTGACAGTAATGAAGAGATTATATACAATTTTAACGGCTTGTGCTGCAGCTGCATTAATTTTGCCTGGGTGTAAAAAAGCGTTAGAAAAACAAGATTTAGGAAGTTTTCTGGTAGACCAGGTTTATAATGACTCGGCAACAGTAAAGCTTAGCGTAGACTATATTTATAGCCAGAATCAGCCTGGCTGGTTTGGTAACTCAGGCGGAACAATCAGCGGTCAGCTCAACGGGCTTACCGAAGAGCAAACCGGCGATAACGTATTTACTCGCGGTACGGCAACTATTGAATCTGTAACTGATATTGGTGCTACCAATGCATCCGGAAACTACTTTAAAATACGTACCATTAATATGTTTATCCGCGATGTGAACGCGGGCACGCTGGCTGTTGATGTAAAACGTCGTTTTGTATCACAAGCCTACTTCTGGAGAGCGTATCGTTATTTTGAATTGGTTAAGCTGTATGGTGGGGTGCCATTGGTGCTTACACCATTAGAAGCTGTAGGAGACGAAGCCAAACAAGCTGCTTTACTGCCGCGAAATAAAACATCCGAAGTTTTTGCGCAAATATCGCGCGACTTAGATAGCTGTATTGCTTACCTTCCAAAGAGATGGCCAAGAAACGATGATTACGGTCGCATTACCGCAGGGGCAGCGGCTGCCTTTAAAGGCAGAGTATTACTCACGTACGCCAGCCCTCAGTTTAACCCTGGTAATGATCAAAGTCGTTGGAAAGCTGCTTATGATGCTAACGTGCAAGCGGTAAGTATTTTATCTACTAACGGTTTTGGCTTGTACGCAACGTTTGATAATTCGATGTGGACTACTGAAGGCAGTGCCGGTGGTAGTACCCCTCAAAACAAAGAGGCTGTTTTAGTAACCCAGTACAATACTTTCCAGGATGACAACTCGCGTAATAGCAATACCTTCCCTAACAATACCATACCGCGGTATATAGGTACAGCCGGCGGTTCTAACCAGCCAACCTGGGATTTGGCACGTGCGTTCCCGATGAAAGACGGTAAAGACACACTCACATCAAAGTATGCTTACTCAACCCAGTTTTTCTACCGTAACCGCGATCCTCGCTTTGAGCAAACTATTGCTTACAACGGAGCAAACTGGCCTCTTGGTGGTAACAGCGCGTACCGGATTTGGACTTATTATTTCAATACCTCAAGTTCTGCAACTAAGTCTACCGAACCGAGCAACCCAACAAATACCGGCTTTTATCTAAAAAAAGGTATTGACCCGAACACCAACTCTACAAATGCTCAGTATAGCGGAACCGATTGGATCGAAATTCGCTACGCTGAGGTGTTGCTTAACTTAGCTGAATCTGCAGCGGAAATAGGCAATTTGGGATCGGGACAGGAAGCGTATTCAAACTTAGTGGCTATCCGTAAGCGTGCGGGTATCGAAGCAGGTACTGACAACCTGTACGGGCTGCAAGCGAATATGAACCACGACCAGATGATTAATGCCATCATGAAGGAAAGACAAATTGAATTTGCTTTTGAAGGTAAACGTTACTGGGATTTGCGTCGCCGTAAATTGTTAGAAAGTACATTGAACGGTAAAAGAAGAGCAGGCGTTAGAATTACGCTGAATCCGAACGGCTCGAATACCGATTATATTTTGACAACACGTGATGTTTCGGCAGGTACGTCTTTAGACGCTATGTATACCAGCTTATTTAAAGTTACCCCGGTTACCTTAGATAACTTTAGTATTAATTTCCAACCGAATAACTACTTCTTTGGTATACCGTCTGCATCTTACACCAACAATAGTAGTTTGCAGCAAACCAACTTGTGGGGTGGTTCTTTCGACCCGTTGCAATAATGCTCAACATCAATATCCTTTAGTTTAAATTAGTTAGTTTATTAGTTTGCAGGCTGTTTTACGTAAGTAAAGCAGCCTTTTTTCGTTATAGAATGATAGCGAAATTTGCTCATTGTTATTGGTGTGAGGGATAACCGTGTAACAACTTCGCTATATACTATCTTATATATCTTATAGCCAGCGTGATGACAATATTTTACAGCACTAAGTTAAGATTGTATAATATTTTTGCACTAAGCCGTTGCATATTTGAAATAGAGAATCAAGGCAAACCTAACAATTCTGATTTTTCTGTAAGCCGTTTTAATGACCAACGTAGTCTTTCCATTCATAATGGCCTGCGCTACGCTACTAAACAGTATTGAGTTCGTACAATTATGAAGAAGAATAAAATTTTTTTGCTGCTGCTATGCTCCGCAACAATGGCTGCTAAGTCGGCCTGGGCACAGTATCCACAAATTCCGGCCGATATTAAGGCGCAAAGCGAAGCCATGATGAAAGAGGCTGAGCGTAAGTCTGATTCAGCCTGGAAAGTAGCTTATACCGCGGTTGATTATGATATGCGTCACGGTAAGCCATATATTCCATGGGCTTTTCGCCCTACTGATTTGCCGCAATCAGACATGCTGGCATTTCCGGGTGCCGAAGGTGGTGGTGCGCATTCTTTCGGCGGTCGTGGCGGTAAAGTTTATGTCGTAACCAGTTTGGCCGATAGCGGTCCGGGTACCTTGCGCTGGGCTTGCGAGCAGGGCGGTGCACGTATCATCGTGTTTAACGTAGCCGGTATCATCCGCATCAAAACTCCGCTTACTATCCGTGCCCCATATATTACAATTGAAGGTCAGTCGGCTCCGGGTAACGGCGTTTGTATAGCGGGCGAATCTGTTTGGATTAACACCCACGATGTGGTAATCCGATATATGCGTTTCCGCCGTGGCGAAACCAATGTGGGCCGTCGCGACGACTCATTAGGTGGTAACCCGGTAGGTAACATTATCATCGACCATTGCTCAACCAGCTGGGGCTTAGACGAAAACATGTCCATCTACCGCCACATGTTCGACCCGGGCGATGGCAGCAAAGACGAAAAGAAAGGTACCGTTAACGTCACCATTTCCAACTGTATATACTCCGAATCTTTAGATACCTGGAACCATGCCTTCGGCAGCACTACCGGCGGCGAAAACTGTATGCTGGTACGGAACCTTTGGGCCGACAATACCGGTCGTAACCCATCTATCGGTTGGAACGGTATTTACAATTTTGTAAACAACGTTGTTTTTAACTGGGTACACCGCTCGATGGACGGCGGCGATTACACCGCCAAATTCAACATCATCAATAACTATTTTCAACCGGGACCGGCAACGCCTAAAAACGAGGCTGTCGGTCACCGTATTTTAAAACCGGAAACCGGCCGCAGCAAGCTTAAAGAGCGCGTATTTGGTATGGCTTATGTAAATGGCAACATTATGCAGGGCTATCCGAAAGTAACGGCTGATAACTGGGATGGCGGCGTACAGGTAGAAGGCCCGGGCGGCAAAGAAATGGACGATGCCGGCCAGTACAAAGATTACATGAAGTGGAACAAACCGTTCCCGATGCCTGCAGTAAAAATTATGCCTGCGCAAACTGCCCGTCAGTTTGTTTTGACCAACGTAGGCGCTACGCTGCCAGTGCGTGATGAGGTAGATACCAGGATTGTTAAACAGGTAGCTACCGGTAAAATTGACTATAAAGAAGGTGTTAAAGTGCCTGAAAAGCAATTTGAACATCGCCGTTTGCCTTTGGATTCTTACAAGATTGGCATCATTACCGACATTAGCCAGGTAGGTGGTTATCCTGATTATAAAGGTACGCCTTATAAAGACAGCGACAATGACGGTTTGCCAGATGCCTGGGAAACAGCACATGGTTTAAACCCTAAAGACGCTTCTGATTCCGCTAAGATGGCTAAAAACGGTGGTGGTTACAGCAACATCGAAGTATACTTAAATTCATTGGCAGCAAAAGGTGAAAAAAGCATCACTGCAGCTAAATAAATTCCATGTCAGGCCAGTACAGACATACCGCAAAGATTTTGGTTGGTTGCATGTTGGGGTGCATGCTTATACATGCGCCCGCATGGAGCCAAAATAAAGCCAAAGAAGCTAAACCACAGCCACCTGTTGCCGCCGATAAAAGCGGCAAACTGGTTTATAGCGTTGATGCTAAAGGCGACCGCATACCCGATTATTCTTACTGCGGTTACAAGGCATCCGAGCAGCCAATTCCGCTGGTGCCGGTAAAAGTAACGGTTCCGGTTAAACCCGGTGACGCTACCTTACGCATCCAGGCAGCTATTGATTATGTCTCGGGTTTGCCGTTAGATAAAACCGGTTTCCGCGGAGCTGTTTTGCTCAGCAAAGGTACTTATCAGGTAAATGGCGCCCTGCACATCAAAGCATCAGGCGTGGTGTTGCGCGGCAGCTGTATGGGTAATGATGGCACTGTTCTTTTAGGTGCAGGTACGGACCGCGAAACTTTAATAAGAGTTTTTGGCCAGGATAACAGGCAGGTTGCCGATGCTGTAAAAATTACAGATGCTTATGTACCAGTTAACGCAACATCGTTCCATGTTGCCGGAAGTAAGTTTAAAGTTGGCGACAATGTGCAGATACGCCGGCCAAGTAACAAAGAATGGATTAAATTTTTAAAAACTGACCACTTTGGCGGTGGCATCACCACATTGGGCTGGAAAGCCGGAGAACGCGACATCATTTGGGACAGAAAAGTTACGGCAGTATCAGGTAATACCATTACTGTTGACGCACCTATTACTACCGCTTTGGATGCCGCTTTTGGAGGCGGATTAATCAGTCCATACACTTGGGCTGGGCGCATTGAGAATGTCGGTATCGAAAATTTAAAGTTATCATCTGCCTATAACAACGCCAACGCAAAAGACGAGGCTCATCGTTGGATGGCCATTACTTTAGAGGATGTGCGCGATGCCTGGGTAAGGCAGGTAACGTTTGAACACTTCGCCGGCTCAGCAGTCTTTGTTACCGAAACAAGCAACCGCGTTACCGTGCAGGATTGTAAATCGTTGGCTCCGGTTTCCGAAATTGGCGGTTATCGTCGTAATACTTTTTTAACTATGGGCGGGCAAACGCTGTTTCAGCGTTTGTACGCCGAGCATGGTTACCATGATTTTGCCGTGGGTTATTGTGCACCAGGGCCTAACGCCTTTGTGCAGTGCCAAAATTGGCAGTCGTATAGCTTTAGTGGACCGATAGATAGCTGGGCTTCGGGTGTATTATACGATGTAATGAATATTGACGGTCAGGCATTAAGCTTTATGAACCGCGGACAAGACGGCCAGGGTGCCGGCTGGAACACAGCTAACAGCTTATTTTGGAACTGCAGCGCTGCCCGTGTGGACTGCTACCAGCCGCCGGGCGCACAAAACTGGGCCTTTGGTACCTGGGCGCAATTCGCAGGTGACGGTTACTGGGCCGAATCTAACAATACCATCGGGCCACGTAGTTTTTACTACGCACAACTTAAAGACCGTTTAGGCCGCGATGTTGATGCGCAGGCGGATATATTAAAAGTTGAAACAGAAGCATCAAGCAGCCCGAGTGTAAAGGTAGCAGCGGAATTGACGGCAAATTCGGTAAATCCGGCGGTCACTATTAACGACTGGATTACGCAGGTGCCGCAACGCAACCCTATTGCTACAAACGCAAACGGCGCAAAAACTATCGACCAGATTGGTTACAAAACACCTGTTGCACCTGCTTTGGCAGCGGCGATGAGGGTGCAAAATGGCTGGCTGGTTAGAGGTAATGCCGTGCTTAGTGGCATGCGCCAGGACTCTCCCTGGTGGAATGGTTCAGTAGACCCTGTATACCTGAAAAAAACAGCTAAACCTGCCGTTACCCGCTGGGTGCCAGGCCGTACAGGTACAGGTTTGACCGACAATTTAAACGATGTAGTAAACTGGATGCAAAAAGACCATATTGTTGGCTTTGAGCAAAACTATGCTTTGTGGTATGAGCGTCGACGTGACGACCATGAGCGCATCCGCCGGATGGACGGTGATGTTTGGGCGCCATTTTATGAGTTGCCTTTTGCCCGCAGCGGGCAGGATGTAGCCTGGGATGGTTTGAGTCGATATGATTTAACTAAATACAACACCTGGTACTGGCACCGCCTAAAACAATTTGCCGATTTGGCCGACCAAAAAGGTTTGGTATTAATCAATCAAAATTATTTCCAGCACAACATTATTGAGGCTGGTGCTCATTACGCTGATTTTCCATGGCGGCCGGTGAATAACATCAACAACACCGGCTTTCCGGAACCGGTACCTTTTGCCGGCGACAAGCGTGTGTTTATGGCCGGGCAGTTTTACGACGTTAACCATCCTGTACGCCGCAAATTGCACCAGGCATTCATCCGCCAAAACCTTGACAACTTTGCCGGTAACAATGGGGTAATCCAGTTTATTGGTGCCGAATTTACCGGTCCGCTGCACTTTGTACAGTTTTGGGTAGAAACCATTCAGCAGTGGGAAAAAGAAAAGGGCAAAAAAGAAATTATCGGCCTGAGCACTACCAAAGATGTCCAGGACGCTATCCTGGCCGACCCGGCACGTACAGCAGCCATTGATGTGATTGATATCCGTTACTGGCACTACCAGGCCGATGGCAAAGCTTATGCCCCGCAAGGTGGCCAAAACCTGGCACCTCGCCAGCATGCCCGTTTGTTAAAACCCAAAGCAACTTCGTTTGAACAGGTATATCGTGCCGTGCGTGAGTATCGCCAAAAATATCCTGAAAAAGCGGTGATTTATTCGGGAGATAGTTTCGATAAATTCGGCTGGGCGGCATTTATGGCAGGCGGTTCATTGCCTAATCTACCGGAGGGCGTAAGCAGTCAGCTACTGGTAGATGCCTCCGCCATGAAGGCTATTGAGTTAAACGGAACAAGTCAAGGCCAATGGGCAATGGGCGATGCAGGTAAAGGATATGTAGTTTACAGCGAAAGCGGCAAAATACCGGCTATTGATGTTCCGGCTGGAAACAATTATCAAATAACCTGGATTGACCCTAAAACAGGGAATGCATTGTCTGCTGCAAAAAAAATAAAAGGCAATCAGATAAACGGCTTGCAAAGCCCGGCTAATGGTGCAGTGGTGCTTTGGTTAAAGCGTATTTAAGTTTCTATGACGATTAAGAATATAATCGGGATTATACTATTGGCAGTAATCGGCCTGGCATTTGTAAAGCCGGAACCCGCTGCTTTGCCCGAAATCAAGGTATCAACCAACAAACGGTATTTTACGGTAAATAATAATCAGCCGTTTTTTTGGCTGGGTGATACCGGTTGGTTGCTGTTTTCGAAACTAAAACGCGATGAAGCCGAAAAGTATTTGGAGACCCGTCGTCAGCAAGGATTTAACGTAATCCAGGTGATGGTGATTCACGATATTGAGGAAGTGAACGCGTATGGTGATTCTGCATTGGTAGCCAGTAATTTAGCTAAACCACATGTTACGAAAGGTAACAATCCTGAAAACGCTGCCGAGTATGATTACTGGGACCATATCGACTGGATTGTTGACCGAGCCGCAGCTAAAGGCATCTACATGGCTTTGGTACCGGTTTGGGGTTCAGTAGTCAAAGATAAGAAGAGCCACATCAACGCTGAAATTGCAAAAATATATGCCGACTTTTTAGCCGAGCGTTACAAAAACCGCAGCAACATCATCTGGATGAATGGCGGCGACATTGCCGGTAGTGATTGTACGGATGTTTGGAATACCATCGGCGAAACCCTGCATCAACAAAATCCGGATAAATTGATGACGTATCACCCACGTGGCCGTACGCAATCGTCAACCTGGTTTCATAACAAAAACTGGCTGGACTTTAACTGTTTTCAATCCGGCCACCGTACTTACGCTCAAGACACTTCAAAAAAAGATTTAAAATATGGCGAGGATAATTGGAAATATGTCGATGTAGATTACAATAAGACGCCGGTAAAGCCAACCCTGGATGCCGAGCCATCTTACGAAAAAATACCTTACGGTTTGCACGATGTGAAGCTGCCGCGCTGGAAGGCCGCCGATGTAAGACGTTATGGTTACTGGTCGGTTTTTGCAGGTGCATGCGGTTATACTTATGGTAATAATGACGTAATGCAGATGCACAAGCCAACTGATAAAAAGAGTGCGTACGGCTCTAAAGAATATTGGTACCAGTCTATCAACGACCCGGGGGCAAAGCAGATGGTGTATTTAAAGCAATTGATGTTGTCGCGCCCATATTTTGAGCGTGTGCCCGACCAGTCATTAATAGCCGGCAAGCAAGACACTCGTTACAATTATTTACTGGCGACCCGCGGCGCTCAATATGCGTTTATATATACCTATACCGGTAAAAACTTCGCGGTTAACACCGCTAAACTGGCCGGCAGCAAGGTGAAGGCCTCTTGGTTTAATCCACGCAACGGACAAATTACCGGCGGTACCGTGATGGCCAAGGCTAAAACAATAAATTTTAACCCGCCCGGAATTCCTGCTAATGGTAATGATTGGGTGCTGATACTGGATGCGATATAGTGATGATGAGGCAAGGAAAATCAATATGGGTTAGTTTGCTTGGGCTGTTGATGCTCATCACCTCGTGTGCATCCCGCAAAAGCATCTACATGTTCACGTCGTTTAACGAACCGGCATCGGCAGGTTTACGCCTGCTCTACAGCAAAGATGCCTACCACTGGACCGACCTGAACCATATATTTTTAAAACCTGAAGCCGGCAAAGATAAAATAATGCGCGACCCATCGCTGGTACAAGGCCCGGACGGTACCTACCACCTGGTTTGGACTACCGGCTGGAAAGGAGACCAGGGATTTGGCTACGCCAGCTCTAAAGATTTAATACATTGGTCGGCGCAGCAGCATATCAACATTATGGCCGGCGAGCCTACAACAGTTAATGTGTGGGCACCCGAGTTATTTTATGATGATGAGGCAAAGCAATTTATCATTGTCTGGGCCTCAACCATTCCATACCGTTTCCCGAAAGGGCAGGAGGCTGAGGACAATAACCATCGTTTGTACTACACCACCACAACGGATTTTATAACCTTTTCGCCTGCCAAATTATTCCTCGACCCGCAATTTAGTGTGATAGATGCGCAGATTTTAAAAAGAGGTCACCAGAATTATGTACTGGTGATGAAAGATAATACCCGGCCTAATCGTAATATTTTAGTCGCGTTTGCCAATAATCCATTAGGCCCTTACAAAGACTATAGCAAGCGTTTTACCGAAATGTATTCGGAAGGGCCCAATGCTACCAAAGCAGGTAACGATTGGTTGATATATTACGACTCGTACCGTCTAAAACGTTACGGAGCGATGCGCACTACAGATTTTAAAACTTTTACTGACGTATCTGACCGAGTAAGTGTACCTGAAGGCCACAAGCACGGAACTATATTTAAAGTAACGCCTAAAGCGTTAAAATATATCCAAAAAGAAATTGGGCAATAGTAAGCTGAGCCTGCATTTAGTATTTATGAAGCTAACCGATAAAAAACATATTTTACCTTTTACAGCTGCGCTGGCCTTGTCGGCATCTGCATGGGCGCAAGATACCGTGCGTTATACCGGCAATACCGTCTCCAATGTTGATTATCACCACGGGCAGTTAGCATCTGTAGTGGGTGTGCATAGCAAGCAGATTTTCCGTGCTAACCGCGAGCACCCGGAGCAGGCCGAAGGTTTTGGCTTTACTTATAATCACGCGCCTATGCTGGCGTATTGGAACAATACATTCTACGTAGAATATTTGAGCGATAAAGTGGGTGAGAGTGTACCGCCGGGTCAAACACTGGTCATCACTTCTAAAGATAACGGCAATACCTGGTCTAAACCTACGGTGGTTTTCCCGCAGTATAAAATTCCTGACGGTACCACTAAGCCTGGTCACGAAGGAGTAGCAAAAGACCTGTTTTCGGTGATGCACCAGCGTATGGGCTTTTACACCTCTAAATCTAAACGATTGTTTGTACTGGGCTTCTATGGTATTTGCCTGGATGAGCATGACGACCCGAACGATGGTTTGGGCATAGGGCGTGTTATTAGGGAGGTGCTACCCAACGGCAAATACGGGCCAATCTATTTTATACATTACAACCCGAAATGGAACGAGAGCAATACCTCATATCCGTTTTATAAAAAAAGCAAGGACAAAGGCTTTGTACAAGCTTGCGATGAGTTGATGGCCAACCCTCTGATGATGATGCAATGGGTTGAAGAAACCGACCGTAAAGACCCATTAATCCCATTACATAAAGATTATAAGGCGTTTAACTACTATCACCTGCCTGATGGCCGCGTGGTAGGACTTTGGAAAAACGCGCTTACATCCATCAGCACCGATAATGGTAAAACCTGGCCTGCCAACGCTTCGCGTGCACCACGTGTGGTAAACAGCAACGCCAAAATATGGGGGCAACGCACATCCGACGGAAAATATGCGCTGGTGTACAACCCATCAGAATTCCGCTGGCCGCTGGCACTTTCGGTAAGTGATAATGGTTTGGATTATAAAAACTTATTGCTGGTGAACGGCGAGATATCCACCATGCGTTACGGCGGTAACTACAAATCGTACGGGCCGCAATACGTGCGCGGTATTATTGAGGGCAATGGCACGCCGCCCGACGGCAAGCTATGGGTAACTTATAGCATGAACAAAGAGGATATCTGGGTGTCGTCCATTCCGGTGCCGGTAACCAGCGTGGTTAGTGAGCAGGCTAATGAGAATTTTGGCCAACTGCCTGCAGGTCACGAATTGGATAAATGGAATATTTATAGTCCACAATGGGCACTGGTGGACATTGATAAAGCCCCCGATGGTACCAAGGCTTTGGCATTAAAAGACTGGGACCGTTTTGATTATGCTAAGGCTGAACGCGTTGTGCCGGTGTCTAAGAAACTCGAAACAGCGTTTACGGTAATCCCCGCGCAAAACAACACTGGCTTATTAAGCATCGAGTTTCAGGACGAAAAAGGCTTGGCTGCCATCCGCCTTAATTTTGATTCGACCGGTACGTTTACCGCAAAGGCAGGCTACCGCTACAAAGGTTTTATGAAGTACGAGGCTAATAAAGCGTATGACATCAAACTTAGATTTAATGTAGACACCCGCTTTTACTACCTGAATGTAAACGGTAAAGATTTGTCGCCGTCTTTATTTTTTCAACCGGTAAACAGTATCAGCCGGGTGGTTTTCCGTACAGGAGAGGTGCGCCGTTTCCCGGACGCCGATTCGCCAACCGACCAAAAATACGATTTACCAAAAGCCGGCGAACCTGTTAAACAGGCCGAATTTTATATCAAATCATTTACTACCAAACCTTACTGATGTTAAAGCGCCGTTTACCATATTTCCTGATTGCCGTTGCGGTTGGCTTAGGCTTGTCTGCTAAAAGTGATGCGGCTGTTGTTTTGCCTAAAATATTGGGCAACGGCATGGTTTTGCAACGCAACCAGCCCGTACCCATATGGGGAACAGCCAGCGCGGGCGAAAAGGTAACCGTTAAGTTCGGCAAGCAGGTGAAAATTGCCGTTGCCGATACCGATGGTAAATGGGAGGTGTTTCTAAATCCCATGCCTGCCTCCGCTAAAGGCGAAAATCTATTGATTAGCGGTACTAATAAAATTGTACTTAACGATGTGCTGGTAGGAGAGGTGTGGTTATGCTCGGGGCAAAGTAATATGCAGTATGAGATGCGTAAAAACAGCAAGGTAGCCCGCCCGGATACCAGTACGGCTAACTCGCCTATTGATGAACTGGAAAGGGCGCATAACCCTAACATCCGCATATTTTTAGTAGACCGTAAAAAACAAGTGAAACCCGACTCAACCCATAGCGGCTGGAGCATTGCGCAGGATTCTGCTTTGCGTGCATTTTCGGCTGCGGGGTACTTCTTTGCTAAAAAAATTCAGTCCGAATTAAAAGTGCCGGTAGGCATTATTTCGTCGGCCATTAGCGGTAGCCGTATTGAGCCTTGGATTGATGAAGCAGCCTTTTTGCGCGAGCCATATTTTAAAAATATTAAGGTTGATGGCGACCCGGGCAAGTTTTATCATCCCATGATTGAAATTGTAGCACCATACGCCCTTAAAGGTTTTTTATGGTACCAGGGCGAAAGTAACGTAGGCGAAACTACGAGCTACATCTATAAGATGAAAGTGCTGATGGATTGCTGGAGAAAAGCCTGGAGTAACAACAACCTGCCATTTTACTATGTGCAGTTAGCGCCCTACCTCAACTCGCAAGACAAAAAATTTACGAGCGAGACCCTGCCTGAGTTTAGAGAAGCGCAGGAACAGTTATTGAAAATGCCTCACACCGGCATAATTGTGACCACGGACCTCAACGATAACGTAAAAAATATTCACCCACCATTTAAATGGGAGATTGGCCGCCGGTTGGCTTTAGTGGCTTTGGCTAAAACTTATGGTTTCAAACAGGAGTACTCGGGACCGTCATTTAAACACATGAAAATAGAACGCGACCAGGCCATATTGTCTTTTGACCATGTGGGTGGTGGTTTGGTAAGTCATGATGGTAAGCCATTAAACTATTTTGCCATTGCAGGGTCGGATAAGAAATTTGTGCCGGCAAATGTAATGATAAAAGACAACCAACTGGTGCTTTCGGCGCCTTCGGTACAAAAGCCAGTTGCTGTCCGCTTTGCCTGGGACGAGGCGGCTCAGCCTAATTTTTACAACAAGGCGGGTTTGCCTGCGGTACCTTTCCGTACAGATAATCCGCTAAAATTTAATCCGGTTAATTAAAGGTATGGGGGTAATCAACAATACCGGTTTAAAATTGATAGCCTGTTGCTTGTTAGTAGCGGCGCGGTTAAATACCTATGCACAGCAAACACAAAAGCTTTACCTGTCGGGTACTGGCAGCGACCATACCGTTAACTGGCAGTTTTACTGCTCGGCAGGCCGCAACTCCGGTAAGTGGACTACCATCCCGGTACCTTCCAATTGGGAGCTGCAAGGTTTTGGTAAATACAATTATGGCTGGGCTAAAGATACTGCCCGGGGTAAAGAAGTAGGGCAATATAAATACAAGTTCAAAGTACCGGCATCATTTAAAGGCAAAATGGTAAAAATTGTGTTTGAAGGTGCCATGACCGATACCGAAGTTAAAATTAATGGTAAACCAGCAGGAGCAATACATCAGGGTGCTTATTATGCCTTTAGTTATGATATTACCTCTTTGCTCAAATTTGACGGGACTAACTTACTCGAAGCTACGGTTGCTAAACACTCGGCCAATCAATCCGTAAACGAAGCCGAACGTAAGGGCGACTTCTGGATATTCGGTGGCATTTTTCGCCCTGTATACCTGGAAGCACTACCGTTGCAGCATATCAGCCGGGTAATATTAGATGCCCAAGCCAATGGCTCGTTTATAGCTAACGCTTACTTAAAAAATGCGCCTGCAAATAGCACAGTTACCGTCCAAATTTACAATGCAGCAGGGCAGGCTGTTAATACACCGGTAACAGCTTCGGTTACTGATACAAACGCATTGCTTCAAACGCAGGTTGCTGCTCCCAAAGTCTGGTCGCCCGAGGAGCCAAATTTGTACAAAGCCGTATTTAACCTGGTTAACAACGGCAAGGTGATACATTCCGTTACCAAACGTTTTGGCTTCCGTACCATTGAGGTTAAGCAGCGTGATGGCGTGTATGTAAACGGCGTAAAAATTAAGTTTAAAGGTATTAACCGGCACTCGTTCTGGCCAACCACCGGACGAGCTTTAAGTAAAGCACGCAGTATTGAGGATGTAGACCTCATCAAAGATTTAAATATGAACGCCGTGCGTATGTCGCATTACCCGCCCGACGACCACTTTTTGGATGCATGTGATTCTTTAGGCCTGTTTGTGCTGGATGAATTAGCCGGCTGGCATGGTCATTATGATACGCCTACCGGCACCAAATTGCTCAAGGCTATGATGCAGCATGATGAAAACCATCCATCGGTAGTGTTTTGGGTTAACGGCAACGAGGGCGGTCATAATTACGAACTCGACCCGCTGTTTCGCAAATGGGATGTGCAGCAACGTCCGGTTATACACGCCTGGGAAGATTTTGGAGGATTTGATACCCAACACTACCGCGACTATAATTATGGCATCGGTAACTATGATAATGGCCATAGCATTGTGATACCTACCGAGTTTTTGCACGGCATGTACGACGGGGGCCATGGTGCCGGCTTGCAGGATTACTGGGAAGCGATGTGGAACAACCCGCTGTCGGCAGGTGGCTTCTTGTGGGATTTTGCCGACCAGGGCGTTGTCCGCACCGATAAAAACGGTTTCATTGATACCGACAAAGACCACGGTCCGGATGGTATTGTAGGCCCGTTTCACGAGAAGGAAGGAAGCTTTTTTACGGTAAAAGAGATATGGTCGCCGGTGCGTTTCGAACGTCGCGAAATAGCCTCCGGTTTTGATGGTGTTTTTCATCTGGAAAACCGGTATTCGTACACCAATATTAATCAGTGTACTTTCAGCGGTAAGTTAGTTCGTGTGGCAGATACGTACGGTAAGGCCAAAGAAGCTGAGGTGAAGTTCGACATTGCATCGCCCAACATCAAACCTTTTGAAAAAGGCGATTTGAAAGTAAATCTTCCGTCGGACTACAAAAGCTACGACTTTTTATACATTACCGTAACCGACCGCTACAAAAGAGAGCTATTTACATGGAGCTGGCCTATCACCAAACCCGAAAGAACTGCCCGCAAACTGGTGGTAAAAGACGCCAAGAATGAAGTTAACGTAACCGAGGTAGATTCTTTATACCATGTGGCTGTCAACGGCATCAAAGTTTCTTTCAATAAAACTACCGGGTTGTTGAGCCGGGTAGAGAATGCCAAAGGTGTCATACCGTTTAACAACGGACCCATTGTGCAGGAAGGAGCTACTAATTTTAAAGGTTTCAGCAAAAAGACAGACGGTAAAAATGTGGTGATTGAGTCAACTTACGATAAAAAAAGCAGCTACAACACCTTGCAGTGGACCATCTACCCATCGGGTTGGATTAAAATGAAGGTACGCTATTTTC
>CAJYSL010000093.1 GCA_913777515.1 uncultured Mucilaginibacter sp. | reverse complement strand
TGGCGATAGTCAACTTTGTGAACATCAGCATTAGCAGCGCATCACAACGTTTGCGGGAGATGGGCATACGCAAAGTTTTAGGTGGCCTGAAAAAACATTTGATGATTCAGTTCCTGACCGAGTCGGTAGTTATTGTTATCATGGCTACCATACTGGCCGTTGTTATTTATGTGCTTGCCAGGCCATTGTTCGGTTCAATACTCGATGTTGAACTCACAAAAATTTTTGCCCTCCCGGCATATTTTTATTTTCTTCCTTTACTCATCGCAATGGTGGTAGGCTTGTTGGCTGGTTTTTATCCGGCTCTGGTTTTATCGCGGGTAAATTCCATCAGTTCGTTAAAAGGAAATGTTAGGCACGTACAGGATAAAGTGCTTTTCAGAAAAATACTCGTCGCATTTCAGTTTAGCATGGCAGCTATTGTGTTAAGCAGCGCCATCATTATTTCAAAACAAGTAAATTTGTTTTTTGGCAAGAAACTGGGGTATAACAAAGATTATATTTTATATGCCCAAGTGCCAAGAGATTGGTCGGAACAAGGAGTTCGCAAAATGGAATTTGTGCGTTCTCAATTGGCTGCCATCCCGGAAATTAACAGCGTGTCATTGTCTTATTCCATTCCGGATGGCAACTTCGGCGGCACGTTACAAGCTTACCGCATGTCCGACGATTCAACCAAGGCATTTACGTCCATTATTTTACCTACCGATAATTACTATGCCAGTACTTACGGCATTAAAATGAAAGCGGGCGAATTTTTTAAACCTCAATATGCGGCCGGTAATTCGGCGCAGGTGGTTATCAACGAGGCGCAGGCGAAGCAGTTAGGTTTTGCCAGTCCGCAAGCAGCTATCGGTCAGCAATTTAAAGCACAAGGTATGCCTGTCATGACTATCTGCGGTGTAACGCAAGACTTTCAGTTCGGAACCATGCACGAAAAAATAAAGCCTTTAACGTTTGTCCATGTGCTCGACAATACCACTTACCGATTTTTGTCAATTAAGTTAAAAGCTGTAAACATTGAGCAAACGCTGAATGATTTACAAAAAAAGTGGACAGCTATGATGCCCGATGCACCCTTCGAATATAGTTTTGTAGATGCCGCGTTGGCCAAAATGTACCAAACCGAGATACAAATGAAAAAGGCATCTTATGTAGCTACTTCATTTGCTGTAGTTATTGTGCTTTTGGGCGTGTTGGGATTAATCTCTATCAATCTGCAAACGCGGATAAAGGAAATAGGAATCCGCAAAGTATTGGGTTCGTCCGTCAACAGCATCATCATGCTGTTTATGAAAGACTTTCTGAAAACAGTTGTGATAGCCGGACTTACAGCTTGTCCGGTTGCTTACGTACTGATGAGCAAGTGGTTGAATGGGTTCGCAAACCGAATCAGTATCTCACCGCTTCCATTTATTACTACGATGTTAGCACTACTAATTTTGACTGTTGGATTGATTACTTTATTAACCTACAAAACAGCTACAATCAATCCGGTAAAAAGCTTAAAAGAAAATTAGTTGCTTTCGTACGGCTGTAAGTCAAGCGTTCTGTCGATAAAATAAATAATACCCTCACTTTTAGATAAGGGCATTATTTATTATTTAACATTGCCTTGCAGTGGCGGCTCGTCCGGATAAATCTTGGGCGACGGACTTTCCTCCGGCATTTCCTGCGGTATGCTGTCTGGCGCTTCCTGCGGTATGTTCGGTTCCATCGGGTCGCCGGGGCGTTCTATTTCAGGTTGGGGTGTAATGCCCGGCATTTCCTCCGGCTGATTGGGAAAAGCGTGCTTCGTCATCGTATCAAAGTTTATATTGTATAATAGCGTTTGATAGTGATTATAGTTTTGAGAATATCACACGCTGAGGTTTTGCGGCACAACCAGTTCGTCCAAATCTAAAGATAAATTACTCTGATTTAAAAGAATTGAATTGCCGGTATAATCAACTAACGCTTGGTCGTCTTTGCCTTTTCCCAGTCGGCTAATTGTTGCTGCCGTTGCAGCCGGGCACGTTCCTGGGCTAATCCCTGTTCCATGGTTTCACTTCTCAGGATGTCCGATTTAGGTGCTTGTACGGGCTCGTTTTTATTTTGCTGAAACTTCTTTTGCTCATTCATCTTTCAATCCTCCGTTTCATTAATTAAAGTTTGCCATCTGGCATATTCAAATATACCCAATCGGCTCAGCAGATAATTACGCAATTTGCATGGGTAAATACCTGTTTTGATGGTTTTAAACCGGCACTTTTTTATAGATTAGCTGTACTGTAAATTTTTATCCGAATGCTTTGTCGTATCATCTTCCTGGTCATTGTCGTTGCGATTATCCAAAGCGTAAAAGTTGATGCGCAGACACCCGGGTACAAAATTTATGCTATACCCTTTGCCCGCTCCGGTTATCCGTTTACAGCGGCTGATTGGGCTCAGGGCGGTTCTAAAAGCGAAAAGCTTGATATCACTTTCTCTGTCTGGCTAATTAAAAGCAGCACTGGCCGTTGTATACTGGTAGATGCCGGGTTTGAGCGGGATATGGAGGATGCCAAGGATTTTCAACTCAATTATTATGTTAGGCCCGATTCCGCTTTGCGACCCTTGGGTATCAAACCTGAAGATATTACTGATGTAATTATTAGTCATCCGCATTGGGACCATATTGATGGCGTAAGCCTTTTTCCGAAAGCCCGTTTCTGGATGCAGAAAGATGATTTTGATTATTTTGTAGGACGTGCCTGGCAGGAACCCAAAGATACAGGAGGTTTCGCCAAGCGCGATGTGAGAAAGCTGATAGAGTTAAACCTGGCCGGCCGACTTAAATTAATCAACGGCGATAATCAGCAAATTTTGCCCGGCATCAAAGTGTTCACAGGGTCTAAGCATACTTATGGGTCGCAGTATGTTTTGGTGACTAAAGCCAGTAGGCCCACCATCATTGCATCAGATAACATCTGGATTGATGCCAATCTTCGCCAGCTGCTCCCGCCGGTAAAAGGTGGAACGTTAAGTTCGGCGGGTTACGTAGCAGCTATGAAACGAATGAAAACGATGGTTAAGCAAACTAAATACATTATTCCCGGTCATGATGGTATTATTTACAAGCGCTTTCCGGCAGTCGGCAACGGCATCGTCGAAATTAGATAGTATGGTCTTGTATCGGCAAGTATAATACCTGCGTGTTGTTTTACTAATAATTTGGTATGATGATATTGAGTAGAGGGTTAGTAGCGCTGACAAAACATTTCGGGTAGATGCAAGTTCTAATTACGCATCTGGAATACTTAAGCCTGATGCAGATTTAACTTAGCCGGATAACCATTTGACGCAAACT
>CAJYSL010000092.1 GCA_913777515.1 uncultured Mucilaginibacter sp. | reverse complement strand
GCCGTGGCCAACAAACTACTCAAACAAGCTTTCGCTATCGCAACACAAAAAACAAAATACCATGAAAATTATTCCAATATCCCTTGCTTTTAAACACAGTTCATTGCGAGGATACGAGCGCCATCTCTTTAAGCTGAACCAGCGTTTATGCTACCCAGCGTTTCTGCTTGTCCGACGTTTAAGCCTGTCCAGCGGAGAGTCTGTCCTAAAGAGATGGCGCCCGTGTCCTCGCCATGACGAAGCGCGTTATATTGGCTCATTCAGTCAATCACTCATTCAAAACTCGGTTACCTAATCAATTCGTTTTATCATTCATTCAAAACCTTGATTAAAAGCGCCGGAATGAGTTGTTGTGGCCGGGCAACCGTAGGACTTGTGCTAAAAACTGATAATCGCAACAAAACAGCGACATTATCACTTGCACCGAATGATGATATAACGCAACAACTTTATAAATAGTTGAACGTATAAGCGTACAAAAATTCTGGTCAGCCGCTTTGTTTTTTTCACTGCAGACAAGATTCTATATATTTGTGTTCAACGCTAAACGCTTATGCAATTTTCAATTTTAAAAAGGCAGGTATGGTCTGCTTTGCTGGTTGGTGCCAGTATCTTCACTTCATGCCAAAAGGATGGCAATTTAAAACAAGAGGTGGCTGAGTTAAGCAACCGTGTATCGGCCCTAGAAAACCAAATTACTCAGATTAACAACAGTGTGCTTGTTTTACAACAACAAGGCAAACTTAACACCGACGAAGTAAGCTCACTAAAAACCTTAAGTGCTAACCTGTCAACCCTTATTAATGACGTAAAAACATCCGGTAGCGTTAATGCCTCAGAAATAGCAAATCTTAAAACATCATTACAGCAAGCCAGTACCACTGTACAAGTTGATGAGGTAAAAAAAACCATAACCCAGTTGAGTGCATTGGTTGACAAAAATTATACTGAACAAAAGGTAACTGATAAAAACAATACTGCCCTGCAAGCTTTGGTTACGCAGTTGGCTTCAAATTTAAGCAGTCTTGAGTTGGCAATCAGTACGCAAGAACTTAACGGCCGCATTGAGAAAGGCGGCTTTACCAAGGGTTCGCTTATTTATTTATACGAAATGGACTCTACGCTTACCCAAACCGGGCGTAGTTTTAATACAACCATTACAGATAACTTTGGCTCGTTTAACCTCAAAGTACAAAACTTAAAGGGTAAGTTATGCCGGGTAGTAACTGATGGCTTTTATTTTAATGAGGTAGCGGGCGTCAACTCCACATCCAAAATATCACTCACCGGCCTGGTAAAAGTTAACGCCTCGGCTACGATGAACGTTAATGTGCTTACTCATTTAGAACGGCCGCGGGTAGAATACCTGATTAAGCAGGGTAAATCTTTTGATGATGCTAAAGCACAAGCGGTTACCGAAGTATTAAGAGCCTTTGGTATTACCAATCCGGGTATAAAAAAGGCTGAAGAGGTGAATCTTGTTGGCTCGGCCAGGCGCAACAGTATTTTGCTGTCAATTTCATCAATATTGTTGGGCTTCCGTTCGGATAGTGAACTGATGGAAATCTTAACTGATATTGCTGAGGATTTAAGACCAGACGGCGTCTTAAGCACTGAAGCTTTAGGTAATGATTTGAAGACCCATTTGTATTATGCAGATACCGCAAACATCATCAAAAATGTAAAAGCTAAGTATGCCTCTTTGTATCCTGATTCAATCATTAATAAAATCAATCTTAGCGGTATACGAACTTTTGAGCAGATTGCTACTTACCGAAAGTCTTACGATTTAATTACTTATCCAACCACAACTGCGCCAAGCATTAAAAACTTATTATCGGATGAAACCGATAATGCCGGAAGTTACTTTGTAAATGCCAACGTAAAAAGTAGCGCTATCAAATTACGTATTGAATTATCGTGTTACAAAGAGAATGATGAAACGAATATCGCCTACGATATATATGCGGGCACAGGATCGACCTCAGGTTGGACGATTACTTACAGCGCCGACAGAAAGAAAATGATACTGGAAAGTAACGGCACAGGCTTACACACTGCACAGATTGGGCTTAGCCCGGCTAACTACTATTTTAGCTTTAAACGGGTAATATTAGTAAAGTATTTTGAAAACGGCACGTTAGTGCCAACCAAAACCAAAACGGTTTTAAGCTACCAGTAAAACAGTCCTTTTTTTTCTAAAAACAAATGCCCCTGCTTGATCAATATCCGGCAGGGGCATTTTATTTTGCCACCTTTAAGGTTCATAAGATCACCATCACCCTGATGAAATACTAACCACATTTGCTTTTCATATTTATGGTTATTTTTCTCAAAAGTTATCCCTGTTGAGGTTTGCGTTGATAAACGCGCAATGGATGAGCGTTTGGCATGATATACCTACTAGTTTACCTTTTTCGTCACCAAAATATTTTCAAAATTTAAACCACACTTTATCTTATTGCCCGAACTTTTATCATTATCACGCCGTGCAGAATCTCTCATTCATTCACCCATTCAGTCATTGGCTTCAGTTCACTAATTGGCTTACCGCCACGGCCGGGTTAATACTTAAAATATCGGCAATAAATGCGCTGCGGTTTTTGGGTGATATAACGATGCTGTCGAAACGGTTGTAAAAAATTTCGATACGGTCGGTTAACGATGCTGCCGGGGCGCTCAGAAGGCTTTGTGTTTTTTCGATGCGGGTAATGGTGGCAATGCCGACGTCTTTAAACTTAATTAAACCGCTTCGTATTTTAAGCACTTCGCCATCAATGGTGTAAGCGGTGTTGAGCAGCATCGGTAACACCAGCACCAATATACTGGCCAGCACAATGCCCACCGGTACATACTCGCCGGTGTAAATGCCTGCAAACAAGGCAATGCCGAAACTGAACAGCATTGGTATAAACAAGGCGTAGCTTACAGCCGATGGATAGCGTCGGGGTGTATTCATGCGGACGTTTAATGGTTAGAGTTCAGTGGTCGGTAATCTGTTTGTTTTATTGATGCCCGACTTAAAACTTGTTTACGGTATACCCCGGTACGTGGCCAGGCTTATTTGAGCTGAAGGCGATTTTTATTGATATGGTTACTTCATCGAAAAATCGATACATATCATGGATACAAATACCGATATCATCAAAACAATAAAAAAATCATCGGCCTTTACCTTTAACACGTTACCTGCAGCTGCCGACAACTGGCGCTGCTTTATTTTTTTACGCAAAGCATAGGCAAAAAACGGAAATATATACAGCCAAACCATACTTAAATAAAGGTAAAAAACTAAATATAGCTATATATTATGATAAGCAAATATTTTTTTCTGAACTCAGGATTTTATGTCTGTCTATGTTACCGTAGCCATTGTTGGCACTTGCTCGTTATTGTTTACAGCCGGTAAACGCTTGCTCAGAAGTTAAGATTTTGCTTGCTAATCCTATTAATTTTTAAATTAAACCGGCAGCCGTTAACTGGCTTACCACATAGCATTGACAATGCTCGAACCGGTATTACGCAACCTGGGCTGAAAGAATTTCTCCACAAAAACTGTGACTTGCTTGCTATCGTGCATATTTTTTGCAATTTAGCCCCTGTAAACAAACGCATGAAAAACCTTATCCTTATCCTTTTGCTCGGCGGCAGCTTACGCGCCTATGCCCAAACTCCGGTGGCCGACACGGCCTTGCGCAACTTAACTAAAATTGACCTCGGTTTTCAGGGTGTGGGCCTGAGCTATGAACCCCGCGTAGGTAGTAAAACAACGATAGATTTTGCCGCAGGCATAGGTGCCGGAACCGTAGTTTCGGAAGACCGTATTGAACAAAAGTTCTATGTGCTGGCGCCCTCGTTTTATTTTGGCATCAACCCCAAGTTTTACTATAACCGGCAAAAGCGCATCCGGAAAGGCAAGTCCGTCATTAATAATGCAGGTAACTACATCGGCGCCCGCATGATGTTTGTTGCCGGCAATGGCTCGTCCGACAGCGATAAGCGTACCCGCAACTCCTTGCTGTTTAATATACATTGGGGCATACAACGCCCTATAGGCCAACGCTGGTTGTTTAACGCCCATGCCGGTTTAGGCTCCGCCGTCGACGTTGGAGATGGTTTTACAAACGTCCTATACCCTGTTATTGGTGTGAAGTTTGCCTATTTGCTGGGTTTGGGTAAGCGGTAGTTTTAAGGCCAAGGATATTTTACCAGAAAGCGAATTTTATAAGATATTGAGGTTGGGGTTTTTGGCACAGTTAGTAAGTAACGCCATAATGCTCGGCCATATCTAACCAAAGTTCGGCCAGATTGGTGTTTTTACCTGTGCCTATTCCGTAATAATAACACCGGCCAACCTCGTAGATGGCCTGCCGGTCGCCCAGTAACGATGCTTTTGTGTAGTTGAAGAATGCATCTTTGAGGCTTATTCGTACACCCTTGCCTTGCTCGTAACATATTGCCAGGTCAAAACAAGCGTCGGCCACGTTGGCGTCTGCGGCTTGTTGCAAAAGCTGACAGGCTTTGCCAAAGTGTTGTTCAACAAACTTGCCGTGCAGATACCAAGTGGCTAAAGCGTAAGTGGCGCCGCTATGCCCCTGTTGTTGAGCTTTTGACAGCAATTGAAAAACCGAATTTAAATCTGCGTTTTCATCAGCAGCCTGCCGCATTGCCTTGTTATACAGCCTGTCGCCTTTCATGACGGATGCGTTTTTAGATTGATAATTTTTTGTTATTCACGCTGGGGTAAGCGGACAACAACAACATTGCGCCACTCACCGATTTTATCAGCAATATAACATAAAAAAGGCTCATGCTTTATATCACTGCGCTACTAAAAATACGCTTATCGCGCCGAACAGGGTTCCTCGTTGTCACTCGGAATGACTGAATGGGGTAAGAATTGACAGCCGAGAACCAAGAGACAAGAACCAAGAGCCAAGATACAAGTTCGACCTTTCACATCATTCACTCATTCACAACTCCCTCATTCACTCATTGGCTTTCATTCACTCATTCGCTCATTGGCTTCTATTCACTCATTGGCTTCATCTACACATCCAATTTAACCATACCTTCAACAAAATTTAATTCACTGATAACCTTATGGTGGGTAATATCGTACAAAACCGTACTTTAGCCAACTCCATGAACCATACGGTAGACGAATTAATTGCTCTTAAAAAAACAGTTGACGAAGCCCTCGAGGCCAACCGCAACTTGCGCAAAAAAATCGTAACACAAAAGCAGGACGCCGTTTTAGCCAACCGCATTTCGATACTCACTCGCTGGAGTACCTACCGCAAATGGTGGAATAATTAACGTTTCGGCCTTATGACGATTACCTTTTTGCTTTATGTTAGTGGCGTTAACGCTTGCATAGGCAAGCAATAACTTCGCGATAGCTGCCTACTATCATGTATCTTTAATTAGCGGCTAATAATTTATCTATGTCGGCAGGCAAATCTTGGTCGCTGGGGCGGCGGGCATTACCGTCGGTTACGCGGCCGGCCTTGTCTACCAATACATAGCGCGGTATACCGCTGATCTGGAATTTTTCTTGCAGGGCACTGTACTGGTTAGCCGTGAGCAATAGATGTTCTCCTTTTATGCCTTCCCTGGCAATGGTGGTTTTCCAGGTTTCTTCGGGCGATTGCGAAGCGAGGTACAAAAATATCACGTCTTTGCCCTCGTATTTGTCGTGTAATACCTTAGACGCTGGCATCTCGTGCATACAAGGCTCGCACCAGGTGGCCCAAAAATCAATATATACCACCTTGCCCTTGTACTGTTTAATAATGCCGTCAAAAACCTCATCAGCCTCTGTTTTTGATACGCGGATTTTGCCGGGCACGAAGCGCGCAGCAAGGTCTTTTTGCCGGCGCAGCTCGGCGGCGTAGGCTTTGAGGATGCTGGCCTTAAGGACTGGCTCGGTTACGGTTTGCTTAAAACGGTTGACATAGCGGGAAAAAAAACCTACCTGCCTGCCGTCTATCTTTCGCCAAAACAGGTTGCACAGCAGCACATCCTTGGCCAACCCGGCCGGCATACCAAAATACAAATTCACTTCCTCCTCCGGGCTGCTTTTTTGGCTGAACATCTTTTCGTAGAGGTACCCACTGTACTCTTTTATAAAATTGCCATAGTAAGATGATACTGCCAGCCGGGGGTTATTTATATCAATGGTTTTAGTAAAGTCGAAGTAACTATCGGGCATCTTAAAATCAGCCCTTTCAATTTTGTTTTGCAATGGGTAAACCCACCGGTAGCGCATCAGGTTAGTCCAGTACTCGCACAGCAGGCTGGCTTTGGCCCATTGGGTAAACAGCGGCGTAAGCTGGTGCCTGCTCAGGTAAACGGCCAAAAAGGTACTATCTTGGGTGTATCGCTTTTTAAGATAGGTGCTATAAGCATCAGGCTGATTGTTTTTCTGTGCGGCCGACAACTCGCGGAAGCGGGCAGATTGGTCTTGCCCGTAAAGCTGCTGATTTCGCTTTGTTACCGCTTTGTCATAGGCCATCATTTCCTGGTTAGGCCGGGCATCGTCGCCTTTAAAGGTTAAGGTTTCTTCGAAGCGGTCGGCGTCAAAGTTAATTTGCGTATGGCTGCCCGGCGTTACCAAAATGGTAACCAAATCCTGGTTATACTCTATGTACACATCCTGCGCACCGGTTTTAATAAACGCCAGGCGATAGGTGCCGTCGGGCTTGATCTTGGTGCGGTAATTTAACTGCGTGCCAAGGGCCAGGTCGTTCACATAAACCTTTACATCATTAGCCGAGTCGAGGTGTTTGGCAAAATCGGTGATTTTACCGCTCAAATAAACCGAATCGGTTTTTAACCGGGTTTGCGCCTGCGAAACCAAGCCGGCAGCTGCCAGAAAAATAGTGAGTAAGGTTTTCATTGGCAGGCAAGTTAATATTTTTTTGATGTTTTTTGATTTCGGTGATTGACGGAGTGATTTCACTGATGCGGAAGTGAATGAGTGAATGAAAGCCAATGAGTGAATTTTGAATGAGTGAATGAGCGAATAGCAGGTCGAACTTTTACCTTGGTACTTGATTCTTGGCTCTTTCCCTCAGCGCGTCATGGTGAGGATACGGGCGCCATCTCTTTAAGCTGAGCCAACGTTTAGGTTTAGCATGCGATGAACCTAATGCATGCAATTCTAGTGGCAAGCCTGCCCTAACGAGATGGCTTCGTACCTCGCCATGACGAGCTGAGTTTTATTCATTCATTCATTCATTCAAAATTCACTCGTTGGCTTTCTCATCTGCACATCCGCACATTTGCATATCTGCACATCAAAAACATTCCCTTCCATCAAAAAACTTGCACTAAAAGGGGACGGCGAAGCCTCACAACTTCGCCGGCTTGCTCCTACATTTTCCCCGTTTAGTGCAAGTTTTTTTTAGTTTGATGTTAACCGGTGTATGCCTCATCCGGCAAAAAATCAGCGGCCCGGTTATGATTATTTAATGATGT
>CAJYSL010000091.1 GCA_913777515.1 uncultured Mucilaginibacter sp. | reverse complement strand
TATTAAGCCATAAAATCATTATTCTGGTTTTATTAGGATTGTTTACCGCTCCTTTGGCGTTCGGGCAAACCGAAGCGTTAAAGGTTGTGGTAAACAATCTTGCTTATTATCGCCAGAAAGGCGAACTTAAATACCTCACCAACGCAAAAAAATCGGTAGACAGCCTGATTAAAACCCGTAAAGATTCATCCAACCTGGATAAGAATATTTACAAAGCCATTGTCTACTCCAGCATTGCCTATATTGATTCGACTAACAAATTAGGCAACCCGCCCGATTTTTTTACAAAGACTGTTAATCTTGTAGACCGCCTGTCTCAAAACAAAAAGATTTACCGTTACCAAACTGAGCTTGATTTTTCTAAACGCTGCCTGGCCAATGTTTACATCCGCAATGGGTTTGATGATGTTCGTCACCTTAACTTTAACAATGCGGTTACCAATTTTGAAAAGGCACAACAGTACGCGCCCAAGTTTGGCCAGATAAACACCTATATTGCTTATGCCAACGCCCGTGCAGGGCACTTGCAAAAGGCCGTTAAATACTATGAAACGCTATTAACTCCTGATAGTATTAAGGCAGAGTATGTGCTGGCTGCCACTAATATTTATAAAACGATGGGGGACACCTCGGAGGCTTTAGATGTATTAAAAAAGGGGAGACGCTTGCTGCCGGCAGATAAAGGTTTGCTATTGGAAGAAGCTAATATTTACAACAACCAAAACAATTACAAAGATTTAGAGCCGTTATTAAAAGATTTAATAGATGCTTACAGTACAGATGCCAACGTGTTTTACATAGCGGCAAACTGTTATGACCATTTGGAAAAATATGATAGGGCAGAGTCGCTTTACTTACGCGCTATTGAATTGAATAGCACCAGTTACGAACCAGTTTTTAACTTGGGTTTGCTGTATATGAAGCAGAGTGCTAAGAATAAAAATAAAGAGGAGGCAGATAAAAATTTATCGAGAGCGGGCTTGTGGTTACAAAAGGCATATGAAATGTCTCCAAAAAACGTTAAGCTTTTAAAGCTTTTGCAACTGGTTTACACAAAAAGCGGAAATGATGACCAATTAAACAAGATAAATTATAATTTGCAACAGTTCACTAATTGAATAAATCTATGAAAATTAAATTTTTGATAGCAGGTACCTTAAGCCTGTTTTCGGCGACGGTTTTTGCACAAAAATCTGAGCTTAACACGGCACAAAGCGAGTATGACAAGTACGAAACTTTCCGCCAAAACAAAGCCATGGCAAGTATGGCAGGTAATAGCATTAACACTGCTAAAACATCTATCGACAAAGCTTCGGCCGATTCTAAAACCGGCACTATGCCCCAAACATTCGCTTTAAAAAGTGCGATTTATGGAGCTTTGGCTTACAACGATACTGTAGCAACCACATCTACACCGCTTTACAATACCGCTTTAGAGGCTATGAAAAAAGCCAAAGAGTTGGATACTAAAGGCGAATACAAAAAATTAACTGATGCTGCTAATCAGTATTTATCTTATTACCAGTTAAATAAAGGTGTAAAAGAATTTCAGGGTAAAAACTACGAAGAAGCTTACAAAGCTTTCGATTTCTACAGAAATTCATACCCTGAAGATACTACTGCTATATATTACACCGGTTTAGCGGCTATCAACGCTAAAAACCTTCCCGTAGCTATCACTAACTATAAAAAACTGGTAACTACCAATTACAGCCGTCGTCCGGATATTTATGCTGACTTATCAAATTTGTATTTGATGAGCAAAGACACCACCGCGGCTTTAAACACAGTAACCGAAGGGGTAAGCAAATTTCCAAACAATGCCAACCTGCGTGGCCGCGAGGTAGAGATTGCCTTACAACAAGGTAAACAAGCTGAGTTTGTAGATAAAATTGAAGCAGCCATTGCTAATGATCCTAAAAATAAAACTCTGTATTTTTACTCAGGCGTAGCTTACGGTAAAATTGCTGAGGCGAAAGATAAAGCTGCTAAAGCTGCCAAAGACCCGGTTGCTAAAACAGCTGCCTTAAAAGCAAAAGACGAAGCCAATGCTAAAGCAGCTAATGCTTACGCTAAAGCAGTAGAAATTGACCCGAACTATTTTGATGCTAACCTGAATATGGGTTATACCTTAATGACATCCGCTGTTGACGATTACAACACTGCCAATAAGCTGCCAATGAGCAAACAAGCAGAATACAAAGCTTTAATGGCTAAAGTAAATGCCGCTGCTGACAAGGCAAAACCATACCTGGAAAAAGCCGTAGAGCTCGATCCTAAATCGGCCAGTGCTTTAGGTAACTTGCGTAACTACTATATCATTAAAAAAGATACTGTTAAAACAGCAGAGATTAAGAAGAGAATAGACGCTCTTCAATAATATCGAAAACGGCTCATCAAATAGGTGAGCCGTTTTTATTAAAATATACGACTTAACATAATGTTAATTATAAGAAATTCGAAAGGGGTTCTAAGAGAGGCAAAATATTTCGATTTTGACTATTGCTGATTGTGATGTTATGTTGGTACAGTTTATCAGTAAATCCTTAGAGCAACGATGCTTTTATTTCATAGTCAAATAGATAGTCAAAACACAAAAGCTTTATATCAGCTCAAATTAATTTTGCTTACGACGGTATAACATTTACGCTAAAGCACTATCATTGTGCATGTTTCGATGCTTTTCTAAACTGGGTTTTGCCGTATTTTGTCTTTCGTTCGGTTTTAGCTTTGCTTACGCACAAAAAGACACTACCAAAAAAGAGACGGTTAAAATAAAACCACAAACTTATCTGCAGTTTTACTATAGCCTAACTAATACAGCGGGTTCTTTGGCCGGGAAGTCAAACCTTTCTCTCGAAGCTGGTAAACAATGGGATGTTTTTAGTTTGGGCTTAGACATCGGCAAAACAACTCTTGACCCCGCTCATGGTCGTGATACATCGATTTATCTGGAGATACGGCCAAACCTCAATGTGTTTCAGCAAGGGCGCTTCACCAATACCATCACTGTTGGCGTTGGCTACGTATTTGCCGCGCAAAATAATTTTCTGACTGAGCTTACCTCCGGCATTGAATACAGCGCTACAGAACGCCTGCATCTAAACGTTAACTTCGGACAATTTTATTATAGCGGCCGTTTGACAGCTTTCTCTAACACATTTTTTGGGCTATCGGCTTCTTACTATTTTAAACCGTTTAGGAACCGATCGTCGATATTCAAGCCTCGGGAATGAGTTCTAACAAATTTAAGTTGAACTAAATAAAAACGCGGTAATCGACTAACGATTACCGCGTTTTTAGTATCGTACAAAAGTTTTCTAATTACAACGAAGCGTAGATTGACTTTGCTGAATTTAAATGCTCCTGCATTTTCGGTAAATATTTTTCTACGTAGTTGTTGATGGTTTTGCTGGTGTTGCGCGTCATATCACTGAACAACGCAACTGCTTTAGTGTGGTCTTCAACCATCATATTCATGTAGGCTTTGTCAAACTGCGGACCGTTCAACTTGCTCAAACTATCTATCATCATCTGGTGGTCCGGGTTGATAACATCATCTTCATGAGCTACATATTTTTTATCTGCAATTTGTTGTAGTTCTTTTCCGGCTGCGGTATGGTCTGCAATCATCATGTTGGCAAATCCAACCACTTTTGGGTTTTGCGATTTACTTTTGGCTAAAGTCGCCGCCTTAATTTCCGTAAGCCCAGCCTCATTGGCTTTTTTGATAAACGATAAAGCCATGTCATCTACCAGCGTTTTTTCGTTGTAGTTTTTTGCTTTACGGTTGTCGTTACAAGCTGTAGCCGCAATTAAGGATAAGGTTATAGCGCCTAAATAAAGTAGTTTTTTCATGTTTAAAACAGCTGTAGGTTTGCAGATTTATAAGTTTAACAACAAATTCCACAACTGGTTTCAGCCAGATACTTTATTTAAGCGCTTAAATTTTCGATCTTTTAAATACACTATGCCAAATTGCGTCCGGCATTAACGATTCCGTAAACCGTACGAATCACCAGCTTGCTGTAAGCGGCTTTCAAATCGTCGGTTTCGGCTGTTTTCAACTTCTCTAAGGCATAGTGCTGTGCCACCACCAGCGGCAATACAATACGCTCGCGAAGTGCTATCGAACGTTTTTCAATCGGATATTCCTGCATCAATTCTTTGTTGCCGGTCAGTTCCAGTAATAGCTTTTTGGTTAAATCGTATTCCGTCTTAAGCATCAGCCAAAATGCTCCGTAATGCTCATCGTGCTCTAAATGCGCTGTAATGCGGAAATCTGATTTGGACATTGACATCATACAATTATCAATCATGGTTTTAAAGAAACCTGATGACTTATACAAGTCGATAACTTCCTGCCATTGGCCCGAATTTTTAGCTTTTTGCATGGCAGAGCCCACACCATAAAAGCCCGGAACATTTTGTTTTAGCTGGCTCCAAGAGGTTACAAAGCTAATAGCGCGTAAATCTTCTAATTTCAACGGCGCACCTGCATTACGTTTAGTTGGACGGCTGCTGATATTGATGTTTGACAGAAGCTTTAACGGGCTTTTATTTTCCAGGTATTCGGTAAATAACGGGTGTTGCCGTAGCGCCATAAATTTATCAAAGCTTTCATCCGCCATGCTACTGATTAGACTTTTGTGATTTTCATCCAGCAAGTCACGATGGTTCGGGTGCAGCGCCGAAGCAATACCCGCATTCAGCAATTGCTCAATATTATATTTGGCAGTTTCTATTGAACCGTATTGCGAACTTACAGTTTGGCCCTGTATAGTTAATTGGATATGATTATTGGCAATCTCTTTACCCATGGCCGCATAAAAACGGTGGGTTTTACCTCCCCCCCTTGCCGGTGGGCCTCCTCTCCCATCAAAAAATGCCAGTTCGATGCCGTACTGATTAGTAATAGCGGTCAGCTCAACTTTGGCTTGGTAAATTGACCAGTTGGCCATCAAATAACCGCCGTCTTTCGTGCTGTCCGAAAAGCCAAGCATAATCATTTGCTTGTTACTTCGTTTAGCCAAGTGTTCTTTATAAAACGGATGAGTGTAAAGCTTTTCCATCACTCCTGCCGCATGTTTCAAGTCGTTAACCGTCTCAAAAAGAGGCATAAAGTCAATGGTTAATGAATCTTTAGTCCAGCCGCACCATAAAAAGAGATTCATCAGTTGCAAAATGTCAGAGGCCTGCTGGCAGTTACTGATAATGAAGCGATGACAGGCTTTTTCGCCATTATGTTCCTGGATGCTTTTCATCAGCCTGATGGTACAAAGCGTATCCAGAATCATCGGGTCGTTGTTGCCAGTAGTTGGGTTTTCATCACAAGGATAATCCACTTCGTTAAAGCTGATTAATTTCAATTTTTCATCTTCGCTGAGCTGGTCGTAACCTTCGGCAGGTAAGCCGTTGTTTAATTCCGGCTGTTGTAAGCCATGCTGAAATACCGACCGCAATACGCGGCTGTCTTGCCTGATGTCGAGTGAGGCAAAATAACAACCGTACAAAGTCACTTTCAATTTTAAATCTGCTACCAGGTCGGTAAATATGCCATCATGGTCTTTTTCCAGAGTCGCGGTAATATCTTCCAATAACTGCAGCATTTCGTCCTGCAGGTTCCCGGTATCGGGCTTAGGGCTAAAGGCATTGTCGTATAAGAGTTGCCCTAATTTACCCATGGGCTCTTCTACCCCTCTAAACGTTACGCGGCGCTTTAAAATACGGTAATCACGGTAATAACATCTGAAGATGATTTGCCTCAACGTGGCCGCCACCGTTCTGGTCGAATCTGTTTTAACGTTGGGGTTACCGTCACGGTCGCCCCCCGGCCAAAAGCCAAGTTCAAAAATCGGGTGCGTAAGGGTATCAATACCAAACTCGTTGTTTAATCGCGTCTGAATATTGGCTAAAGCATAGTAAAAAACGTTCTCCAAGAACCAGATAAGGTTAATAGCCTCATCAACCGGTGTTGGCGATGTTTTATTAAAGAAAGGAGTTTTACCTAACTGCTGAAGCAATAGGTTCACTGCGTTGATGTCGTTAGTTTTCAGCGCCTCAATCAAATCAGTCATGATGCCCAGTACCGAACTCGGATAAAACTGGGTTGGGTGAGCGGTAAGTACCAGGCGCAACGAAAAGTTCTTTAGCTTTTCTGCAATCTTCTCGAAGCCATCTTCACTGCCCGCGGCTTGCTGTAACAAGCCCTGCAAAGAGCCGCTGTCGTCCGTGCGGAACAATTTGCTGAACGATGAATCTTCAATGGCGTCAAACAACACCACTTGCCTTTCAATGTATTGTATAAAGCGGAACAAACGGTTTATTTGCTCGCGCTCATCAACCCCCGGTACCCTTTCGGCAAAAAACGATTCAATAATTTCTACCGGCGATTTGAGCTGAGCCACGCCTTTTTCGCAATGAGAGCTAAAAAAAGGCAGTAAAATACCGGTATCCTTTACCTGATAAAATGGCAGTGTTAGGAAAAGGCTGTTATACAGCTCGAAGCGGGTAATCACTTCCTGGCTAAACACAGTTTCGCGCTGTGTGGTGGTTGAAGTTGCAGACATAGTTTATGAGCAATTAAGAACAGAGCATTGTTTATGTTAAACGGGCATAAATTACCGCATTCCTATCAATTATCAAACTTACATTGTAATTTATAGTTATTGCATAACCGTTATCTACATTAATGTAGGTTTATATATTTGCCTTTAGAGTTGTTGCTACCTGATGTCTGACCAAACCCGCGAAATAAAAAGTTTTTTCTTTAGCCAGTATTTTTCTGATGGGTTACGCATCAGTGCCGGTTTGCTTGCTCCTGCACTCATATTTGCGCAGATGGACATGTTTCAAACCGGGCTAACGCTATCATTGGGTGCGGCTTGTATGACAACTATCGATAACCCTGGTCCGCCCCAGCATAAGCGCAACGCCATGCTCATTGGTAATGCCGTAATGCTGTTAGTTGCTATAGTTACCGGTTTTGCCCGATACAATTTGTGGGTGCTGGGGGCCGAAGTTACGTTTCTGGCATTTTTGTTTTCTTTTTTGGTGGTTTACGGCACCCGGGCCGGCTCCATTGGCACGGCAGGTTTATTGGCGCTTATTTTTACGATGGATAAGCCCATTCCGGAGTCAGAAGTGATACAGAACAGCTTGATTATGCTGAGTGGCGGCGTTTGGTATATGCTGATGAGCATGTTGTTTTTTGGCATACGGCCATTCCGTGCAGCGCAACAAGCCTTGGGCGAAAATATTGGTGACATCGTAGACTTTTTGCGCATCAAGGCAGACTTCTATCTGCCGGAAACCGACATCGAAGAAAATTATCATAAGCTGGTATCAAAGCAGGTGCTGGTAAGTCAGCATCAGGATGCATTGCGCGAGATGCTTTTTAAAAGCCGTGTAGTAGTGCGCGAATCAACCAATTATAGTCGGATGCTGGTGCTTACCTTTATTGATCTGGTGGATTTGTTTGAGCAGATTATGGCCACACATTATGACTATAATCATATGCGTGAGCAATTCGATAAAACAGGAGTGCTTGAAGATATAGGCCGGTTATTGCACCGCATGGGCGATGAGTTGGACAGCATTGGCTACGCCGTTTTATCCAACACCTCTTATCATTCGACAGCCAATTTCGAAAAGGACCTTGAGGATTTAAAGGCAAAAATTGATGCAGTAGGTGCATCCGAACAAACGGGCAGCAACATGGTGCTCAGAAAAGTGCTCATCAACCTGCGCGACCTAAATCAAAAAATTGTTAACATTTACCGGTACCATAAGTTGCGTTCGGCCAAAAATCAACGGTTGATTAAAAATCCCCACCAAGTGGCTTATGACCGTTTTGTAGCTCGGCAGGATTATTCGCCGCGTGTGTTACTGGATAACCTTACCTTTAAATCGTCAACCTTTAGGTTTGCACTACGGGTCGCCATAGTTTGCTTGTTTGGTTTTATTATAACCAAAAGTTTAGGGCTTCTGCACATCGTAAGTCATATCACCGGGCGTAAGGTGGCCTTTGGTTCGCATAGCTACTGGGTTATCCTGACCATCATCGTAATTTTAAAGCCTGCTTTTAGCCTGTCTAAACAACGTAATGTGCAACGTTTAGTGGGTACCATTGTTGGCGGTATTATCGGTATTGGTGTGCTCACTTTCGTTCATAACAACACGGCGCAATTTATCATTCTGGCTGTATTTATGGTGGGCGCTTACAGCTTTATACGTACCAACTACATTGTGGCTATTATGCTGATGACGCCTTACGTCATCATCATGTTTAAGTTTTTAGGTGTGGGCCACGTAGGCATTGCCGAGGAACGTATCATAGACACATTTATAGGCTCTATAATTGCCTTCAGCGCAAATTACCTGGTATTTCCATCGTGGGAGTCGGAACAGCTTAAACAAAGCTTGTATGAGGTTTTAGAGGCCAATGCCGGCTACCTGATTAAGATTGCGGATAATATAAGCGGTATTACGGTAGACGTAACCGAATATAAACTGGCCCGTAAAGAAGTATATATTAAGTCGGCCAACCTATCTGCCATGTTTGAGCGGATGGCTTCGGAGCCTAAAAACAAACAGCACCGCAGCAAAGAGGTGCACCGCTTTGTGGTGCTTAATCATATCTTATCTTCGTACATTGCCACACTGGCCTCCAGCGTGTCGGGTAAAGATATGCACCGGTCCCGCCACGAAAATCTGAAACTGATTAGGCGCAGCATCAATGCCTTAAATGATGCCGCCCGTAAACTCGGCGGTACACCGCCCGAACTTACGCCCGACAAACCAATGATGGAAGGTGCGGAAGCCGTTGAATTGACGGCCGACCAGAAGTTATTGAATGAGCAATTGGGTTTTATCCATAAAATTACTGTGGATATTGCTAAGCTGGTTGACCGCTTTTTATAGGAACTCGTTAGCCAAATTGGCTAGCTCGCTGCGTTCGCCTTTTTGCAGGGTAATATGAGCATACAGCGGATGATGGCGGGCTTTGTCAATCAGGTAAGACAGACCGTTGCTTTCAGCATCCAGGTAAGGCGTATCAATCTGGTAAATGTCGCCGGCGAAAATAACTTTGCTATGCTCACCAGCACGCGATATTATAGTCTTGACTTCGTGCGGGGTAAGGTTCTGCGCTTCATCAACAATAAAAAAGATTTTACTTAGTGTGCGGCCACGAATAAAGGCCAGCGGCGTAATTGATATTTTATCGGTAGCTACCAATTCGTCAATCTTATGTTGCATCTTTTCGTCGCCGCCAAACTGGTCTTTCAAAAATTTCAGGTTATCCCAAATTGGCGACATATAAGGGTCAACTTTTGATTTGGCATCGCCGGGCAGATAGCCTATATCTTTGTTACCTAAAGGGATGGTAGGCCGGGTAACAAATATTTGCCGGTAATTTTTGCGCTGCTCTAAAGCACTGGCTAGAGCCAGCAAGGTTTTGCCTGTACCGGCGTTACCTTGTATAGTAATCAATTTTATTTCGGGATTGAGTAGCGCATGCAAGGCAAAAGTTTGCTCAATGCTTTTAGGGTAGATATTAAACGCTGTTTGTTCTGCTATCTTTTCTACCTGTGCAGTTTGCTGATGATAAAAAGCCGGCACCACGCCGCTTTTGCCATGCAGCTTGATAAATAGATTGCCTGCAGGCGTCGGCAATTTAAAATCCTCAATAGGCAGTGGCTTTTTGTTGAGTTGGTTTAAAAGCTTCTCGGTTACTTTAGGTACATCGCCAACGCCAGTGTATAGCTCCTCTAGGTTTTTAACCTTGCCGGTTTCGTAGTCTTCGGCGTGCAGGTTGAGTGCTTTAGCTTTTAAACGCAAGCAAATATCCTTAGATACTAAAACAACTTTTTTTGCGGGATTATCTTGCTGAAGTGCCAATGCGGCGTTAAGTATACGGTGGTCAATCTTGTCGTTACCAAAAATGATTTCGGCATCGCTACCCGGCAGACGTTTATCCACAATGACTTTGAAACGCCCGGTATTTTTGCCGTTAAGCGGCAGCCACTCCGTTAATACATGATTTTGAGAGTAATTGTCCATGAGCCTGATAAACCCGCGAGCCTCAAAATTGCGCGTGTCATTACCGGTTTTCATGTTATCCAATTCCTCGAGTACTTGTATCGGGATAGTCACATCGTGCTCCTGGAAGTTTTCGAACGCATTGTGGTCATACAAAATCACCGATGTATCTAATACAAATATTTTTTGTTGAGCAGTTGCCGATTTACTTTTCACCTCTTTTCCCATGCAGAAGTAAATGTAGAAAATTTAGATTTTGGAGGAAACTAAACCGGGAGAAATTCGGAGAAAATAGCTATAAAAAGCAAAAACGGAAGTGTCCACATTTACGCTTCTACTTCCGTTTTCTTAACTTCTAATTCCAGCCATAGCCGGCTTTAAAAGCATTAAGTACGATTGATGTCATTAACCGACCAGCTTTATTAGTTTAAAGCTACACACAACTTGCGTTGGTTTAGCTATCACCCTTGCAATGGTCATTACTGTTTAAATTTTCACTGTTCTCCGTAAAGTACGGTGTAAACTGTTTTTTAGTGATACCTTTTTAACCTCATCCATCAGCTACAAAAACTTTCGTGTTTGCAATTGCTTTACGAATGGCGTTAGAGTCTTCCCATGATCTTTAGCTCCTCCGAAGATTTGCCCGATTCATTTTCCATTACTCAAGGCTGTCAATGTACGTCGTTCTTAATAATGCTAAGATAGTGCGCCACTCAATACGTGTCAAGTAAAAAGTGGAATATTTTTTATAATTTTATTTAAAGCATTGTATGTCAATTAAATAAAATTAATTTAGCTAAATTTTTTCTGTTAAAAAACGCCAGTATCGCTTCGGAATATGCCGCATGTGCAGCTTTGTATTCTTGCGGGCAGGGATATTTACGCTATGAAAATAGTTTTTCCAAAGGTTTTGATATAAGCTTTCATCTTCGGTATAAGTTGAAATGACATTATCGGGCCGGGTAGTCGAAAAATCGAGTGCAATAAACTCAATAGCATGCAGGTTATAAAACAAGCCATAATTGCGACGCATGTCGTAAATAATCCATTTTTGGTCGGTATAGCGATTTTTGAAATGTTTGCCCAATAACGGCAGTATATTAAAATCAGGCTCAATGGCCGAATAAAACGTTTCGTCCTGCAGTTTCTGAAAACGGATAAAGGCTTCCATCCTATGCTTTTCGCGTCTAATCATCCGCACCATCTCGGCTAACCTGAGCACGTAGCGGTTGCCGTAATCTTCTTCTACATTCTGTACCGAATCTATCACGTAGCGGATGTAACCTATAATGTTGATGTCCTCCCCTTCCATACCCGCCATATGTACTGCATACAGGCGCTGCATTGCTCCGGCCGATAATCGCTTTTGCAGACCTTGCAGTACGCGGCCTGCTCTTTTATCATCGGTATGTACCTTAATTACATCTTCAAAAAGTGCTGTAGCTAACCACTCCCCTTTTTCAATTTTAATGTGCTGCAAGCGGTGCTCATAAATTTCAAACACTGCCGTCAATAAGCCTTCAAAAGTTCCGTCGTAAATTAAAGTCGTCATGCCTAAAACAGGTTAAGTTGGGTTACCGAATTTTTCAGATACTTACTTTGCGATTGAGCCAATATATATTGCTTAATGGCATTGCCGGTTAAGTCGCGCCGCTCAAACTTGGAGCTGTTACAGGTAATAAAGTATTTAGCCCGGTTTAATGCCACACCAATTTTTTTAAGCTGCTCCCAATCCAGCCTACCAAATTTGCGGGCACTTACAATTTTTTGAGCCGACTGTACGCCAATACCTGGTACCCGTAAAATCAACTGCAAGTCAGCGGTGTTAATATCAATCGGGAACACTTGTAAGTTTCGCAGGCTCCAGCTCAGCTTAGGGTCAATATCTAAATCCAGGTGAGGGTTTTGCTGGTCTACAATCTCATTCACTTTAAAGCCATAAAAGCGCATCAGCCAGTCGGCCTGGTAAAGGCGGTTTTCGCGCACCATGGGCACACTGGTATGCAAGGCAGGTAAGCGGTTGTCGTTAATCACCGGCACATAGCCCGAATAATAAACCCGCTTTAAATTAAAGCTTTTATAAAAGTAATTGGAGGTGTATAAAACCTGCTGGTCGGTTTCGGGGGTGGCGCCAATAATCATTTGGGTACTTTGACCGGCCGGGGCAAACATAGGTGCCTTTTTAAACAGTTGTTTTTCCTCGGTATGCTGTATAATCTCATTATTTAAAAAGCCCATAGGCTTAATCATATCCTGCCGGTTCTTTTCGGGTGCCAGCAGTTTCAAGCCTGCTTCGGTAGGTATCTCAAGATTGATGCTTAAACGGTCGGCATATAAGCCCGCCTCGCGCATTAACTCATCGCTGGCTCCAGGTATTGATTTTAGATGGATGTAGCCATTAAACTTATGCTCGGTACGCAACTTTTTAGCCACTCTCACCAATCGCTCCATAGTATAATCAGCATCTTTAAAAATCCCGGAACTTAAAAACAATCCTTCAATATAATTACGGCGATAAAAATTAATGGTCAGGTCAACCACTTCCTGTACCGTAAACGCGGCACGTTTAATATCGTTACTGCTGCGCGAAACGCAATAGGCGCAATCAAAAATGCAGTGGTTAGTCAGCAATATTTTAAGTAAGGATACACACCGGCCATCCTCGGTATATGTATGGCAAATGCCATTACTGGCATTGCCCAGCCCCTTGTTTTCGTTTTTACGTTTACTGCCGCTCGACGAACACGACACGTCATATTTGGCCGCATCAGCTAAAATATTAAGTTTTTCGGTTATCCGTTCCTCATTCATATCTATTCAAAAATACTAATATTTTTAGTATTTCAAAACTTGTGCCATTAAAACTTTCGGCACCTTTTGAGGTTAAGCATTTAAATTTTGAAACCATGGAAAAAGTATATACGGCGGTAGTAACGGCCAAAGGCGGCCGCGATGGCCACATCAAATCGAGCGATGGCGTATTGGATTTAGACCTAAAGAAGCCAACTGAAATGGGTGGCGAAGGTGGTAATCACTCCAATCCGGAACAGTTATTTGCAGGTGCGTATGGCGCTTGTTACTTAGGAGCTTTAGGCACCGTGGCTAAGAAAGATAACATTGATGTAAGTGAGGCTACCGCCGAAGTGCACATTAGTTTTAACAAAGACGACAATGCCTACGCGCTTTCGGTCGAATTGCATGTTCATATCCCCGATATAAGTTTAGAAGATGCACAGCGCCTGGCCGATAAAGCGCACCGCGCTTGCCCTTACTCTAAAGCCGTTAGAGGGAATATAGACGTTAAAGTGATTGCTGATTGATAGTCACAAATTATTCGCAAACAAAAAAGGGATTTGCCGCGAAGCAAATCCCTTTTTTGTTTTATCTGATGGCGAGACTATAAAGCGGCGGCAGCTTCTTCTTTAACCTCTTGCTGGTTAGGACGACCGTTTTTGAATGCCTTGCGCGGCGTAAGGCCCAACAATTCAAACATAGCCATATCTTCGTCAAACGACGGATTAGGCGTGGTCAATAATTTTTCACCGGCAAAAATAGAGCTTGCTCCTGCCATAAAGCATAGAGCCTGTTCAACCGTGCTCATTTCGGTACGGCCGGCCGATAGGCGTACTACCGTGCGCGGCATGATGATACGGGCAGTGGCAATCATGCGTACCATATCCCATACCGAAACTCTTGGCTGCTCAGCCAATGGCGTACCCTCAACAGGTACCAGCGCATTTACCGGAACTGACTCAGGATGCTTAGGCAGGTTAGACAAGGTTTTCAGCATCGAAATCCGGTCTTCTACCGTTTCGCCTAAACCGATAATGCCACCGCTGCAAACTGATATTTTGGCTTTACGAACGTGCTCCAAGGTTTTTAAACGGTCATTATAAGTACGGGTAGTAATGATGCGTTTGTAATCCTCCTCAGAAGTATCCAGGTTGTGGTTATATGCATATAAACCGGCATCGGCTAAACGCTGGGCTTGCGACTCGGTAAGCATGCCTAATGTACAGCATACTTCCATATCCAGTTCATTTACGGCTTGTACCATTTCAATCACCTTGTCAAAGTCGCGATTATCACGAACCTCGCGCCAGGCAGCGCCCATGCACAAACGCGATGCACCACCTGCTTTGGCTTTTTGCGCAGCAGCTACTACCTCTTCCTTAGGTAATATCGCATGCACATTAACGCCGGTTTGGTAACGGGCAGCCTGCGGACAATAAGCGCAGTCTTCAGGGCAACCACCGGTTTTAACCGAAATCAGGGAACTGATTTGCACTTCAGCGTAATCTTTGTTTTCGCGGTGCACGGTAGCCGCACGATAAATTAAATCGAGCAGCGGGGTATGGTATATTTCAGAAATTTCTTCTTTGGTCCAGTCGTGTCTTACTTCATTCATCTGACGAACATTTAAACTGAGGGCAAATTTATAATAAAAGCTTTGTTGCCAACCATAGCGGCATTAAAAAACCAACACAATCTGTAAAAGTGGTGATGATGATAGACGAAGCCACCGCCGGGTCAATACCTACCCGCTTGAGCAACAGCGGAATACCTGCACCTGTTACCCCTGCAACAATCAAATTGCCGGTCATCGCTAAAAACATTACTACACCTAACATCGGGTTGCCATCGTACAATAATGCAACTACCAAAACAATTAAACCCGTAGCCGCGCCGTTAACCATACCTACCAAAAACTCTTTGATAATGGTTACATAGGCTTGCTTATCTGTCAAATCACTTAAAGAGATGCGCCTAACGGTCACCGCCAAAGCCTGCGTGGCCGCGTTACCACCCATGCCGGCAATAATTACCATATACGCAGAAATGATGGGCAGTTTCTTCGCGGTTTCATCATAACTGCGAATCACCGATGCGGCCAGAAACGCTGTAGCCAGGTTGATGACCAGCCAGGGCAAACGGCTTTTAATGGCATCCTGCCAGCCACCGCTCAATTCCTCATCCTCAGATACACCGGAGATTTTTAGGATGTCCTCAGTATTCTCTTCTTCCAGTACGTCGATGATATCATCCACCGTAATACGGCCCAGTAATTTCATACCATCATCTACCACCGGTATGCTGGTTAAATTATACTGCGAAAACAGTTTAGCTACTTCTTCCTGGTCAAGTTCGGCTCTTACGTATACGAAATCATTATTCACCAACTCTCCTACCGTAACCTGCTTTTTAGCTTTGATGATATCTTTGATAGAGAGCAAGCCTTGCAATTCATCAGCATCGTTTACCGCGTATAGCGTATAAAACTCCTCCATCTCTTCCGATTGATGAATGATGGCCTCCAGCGCTTCATTTTTGGTAAAACTGGTGTTTACCTTAATGAGGTCGGTGTTCATCAAACCACCGGCCGTATCTTCATCGTACGTAAGGAGGTTACGGATGGCCGAGGCATCTTCGTGGTCCAAATCGTCCAGAATTTCCTGCTGGTCGCTTTCGTCTAGCTGAGAAATTAAATCAGTCGCATCATCATAATCCAGTTCTTCAACAATTTCCGAACGTTTCTCGGGTGTTAAATTAACCAGTAACTCTGCAGGATGGTGTTCTTCATCCATGGCCGATATAACTTCGGACGCTGTTTCTGCAGGCAGGATATTAACGATACGCTCACGCTCGGCAGGCGATAGGTTTTCGAAAAGGATAGCAATTTCGGAGCTATGATATTGCTGCAGAACCTGTTGCAAAACGGCCTCGTCGCCATCAAGGGCGGCTTTAAGGCGCTGAACGTCTGTTTTATCAATATCAAAGGGTTGCATTCTGCCCAAATTACAAAAAATGGGCAATATGAAGCCAAAAAAGGGCGATATTACTTATACCACCCCTTCATTGAAATACGTTTACGGCAAAAATTTTAAGCTACCTTTTGCAGCTTGTAAGAGGTGTTGTCGTGGTTAATCACCAGTTCGTTTTGGTCAATCGATTCAATCATAATTTTACGTTCGCCAAGGCGATCGTAATTGTGGATTAACAGATAATAACCATCTTCATTTTTGATGAGGCGGAAAGGCGACACAATAGTACCTGCAGGTTGAGTTTCTTTGAAAAATTTGATTTTAAGCAAATGTTTAACAAAATCAAACTCGAATCTTCTCTCGTTCTCGAGATAAATCCCAATTGGCAATGTGTTCATGATGTTTAATAGGTTAGATAATGTATGTACTAAATTAAATAGTAGCTATTTGATTTCCAAGTAAATTGAATGAATTATTTATAAAAAAATTTAACTACTATAAAGAAATTTAGCCTGTATATTGCTTAAACCATTTAGCCTATCTATTGTTTTATTTACCTTTGATTTTCTTACCGCAAAGGTAATGCTGCAAGTATTATCTGCCGTTTGCGATAAAATGCTCAAGCCATCTTCTTTAATGATGCGCATCACGTCATTCATCAGCAGGTAATCAAACTCAATAGCATAAACATCATTACTCACCTGTTCGGTAACACCGGCAACCGTAATAGCGTGTTCGGTTGCCGCTTTGTAAGCAGCAATAAGCCCCTGTACACCCAGCAGCCGTCCGCCAAAGTACCTGACCACTACTACCAAAGTATTGGTGATGTTTTTAGATAACAAAACATTGAGGATGGGACGCCCTGCCGTACCCGACGGCTCGCCGTCATCATTCACCTTAAAAACAGACCGGTCCGGGCTCAAGCGCATGGCCCAGCAATGATGATTGGCCTTTGGATGCATGCCTTTAAGCTGAAGCAGTAACGGCTTAATATCCGCCTCTGTGGTGATGGGAAACGCAAAGGCGATAAACTTGCTGCCTTTATCGGTAAAAATGGCCTCGGCTGGTTGTTTTACCGTTAGAAAAGTATCGTCGAATAACATGGGCGATTAAGCAGAATAACCAATAATAATAATGGCGGCTATGGCCAGCGCAATACCTAACTTGTGCAGCACGCCCAATTTTTCTTTAAAGATGACCAGGCCAACGATAGTTCCGGTGGCAATAACGCCAATATTCATCGCGGTGAACACGGTGGATGGGTCGTGCTCTAAGGCACGATGCGCTTTTAAATAAAACAAGATGTTGCCGAAGTTGAACAGGCCCAGTATCGCACCAAAGAAGATGTTACGGAATAAAAATCTCCGTTTTTTCATTTTAACCTGGTAAAAAGTGCCAATAACCGAGACGGCAAAAGCCATTACGTAAACTACAAAAAGTGATGCCGTGTATGGTGCAGTTTTGTTAAGTGCCATTTGTTTAAACAGAATATCAATAACGCCTATTCCGAAAAATACGCCCAAAAGATACATCCAGGTGCTTTTGTTGCTTTGTGCTACCACGTGCTTTTTTTGCCACGGAATAAGGCAAAAAATAGCAGCAAAACCTACGGCGATACCTGTCCCTTTTAACAGATTCCAATGGTCGCCGAACAATAAAAATGCAGCGCTTAGCGAAATAAGCAGCGAAAGCCGCTGCGCTACATCAGTACGCACAATGCCCGCGTTGCGAACTGCTGCCGCCATCACATAAAATATAGTCGGCAGCAACACGCCTAACAGCAAATAAATATTAAGCGGTGCGTTGGTAATGCTGGCGGGCTGCGGTTTTAAAAAAATCCAGGTTAAAAATGCAGCAATAGCGTAATTCCAGGTGATGGCCTGTACCACATTTATTTGGTAACGCCTTGCCATTTTAAGCAAAACAGAAACCAGCACACTGCAGCAAACACTAAAAAAAATATAAAGCATGAATGGCTATTGGTTGTAAATAATCTGCAAAGTATCATTCCCTACAGCAACGGGCTGTGAGGTTGTTCCGTAAACGGCAGGCGCTTTTACACCGTCAGGTAGTAAACTTTGACCGGTAAATATACGGGCTTCGTCCCATAAATTGGCCTCAATAAAACTGTTTAACGTATGCGCTCCGCCCTCAATGATGACCGACTGAATGTCCTGCAGATAAAGCTGGAACATAATGTAGTGAGGCACAAAACGGTCAAAATCTTCTAAAGCAATGTATTTAATGTTGTCTTCAATGTCGGTTTTAACCGCGTTGAAAATTAGCGTCTCTACAGACTTATCGAATAAGTGCAGGTGTGCGGGCAACTCCAGGTTACGGTCAATAACGATGCGCTTGGGCGATTTGCCTGGCCAGTGCCGGGCATTTAATTTCGGGTTATCTATCAGGGCGGTGTTTTTGCCAACCAGAATAGCGTCCTCTTCGGTACGCCACCGGTGCACCAACATTTTGGCTTCCGGGCCGGTAATCCAGTGTTGTGAACCATCGGCCGGAGCAAAATAACCATTAGCTGTTTGTGCCCATTTTAAGATGATGTATGGCCGCTGCTTTCGAACACGGGTAAAAAAACGCTTATTTAAATTGAGGCACTCCTGCTCCAATATACCTACGTTTACCCTAATGCCCGCCTTTTCCAGTTTTTCGATGCCTTTACCGTCCACCTGCTTAAAGGGGTCGCGGCAACCAACAAAAACTTCTGGAATTTGATGCTTGATAATCAGGTCGGCACAAGGTGGCGTTTTGCCATAATGGGCACAAGGCTCTAACGAAACATATATGGCAGATTTCTTTAACAATTCGGCTGCCTCGTCGCTAAAGATTTCCAATACTTCATTAATGGCGTTGACCTCGGCGTGTGCTTTGCCGTATTGCTGGTGGTAACCCTCGCCAATAATTTCAGCGTTACATAACACTACGGCACCTACCATGGGGTTAGGGCTCACCTTACCGGCACCTAATAGTGCCAGTTCGATACAGCGTTGCATATAAATTTCGTGGTTTACCATCGCGCAAAAGTAGCTTTTATGTTTATTTGTTGCATGGAAACGGTTAAAGAAGCCTATAATCAATTTAAAGTCCAACTGGCGTCACTGTATAGCGCACAAGAGGCAGATGCCATGGCGAGTTTGGTATTGTCAGATTTGACCGGCTATTCAAAAGCCAAATTAAAAGCGTTTGCTGATGACCACATTAGCCAGGAGCATCAATCACAATTACATCAGATACTGCAAGAATTAGCAACCGGCAGACCCGTGCAATATGTGTTGGGTCATGCCCACTTTTATGGTTTAGATTTTAAGGTAACCCCGGCTACGCTCATCCCCCGCCCCGAAACGGAAGAGTTGGTACACTGGGTATTGGAAACACTGTCTGGCGTTAATCAACCAACGGTGCTGGATATTGGAACCGGCAGCGGGTGCATACCGATAACCATTAAACATCAAATGCCAGATAATAAATTATTTGCCATTGATATATCAAGAGATGCGTTAGCCATTGCTGAAGATAACGCTCGAATGAACGGAGTTAACGTAACTTTTGTAGAAGCCGACATTTTAAACATGCACGCCGAAGAAATTGAAAAACAAAGCTACCAAGCTATCATCAGCAACCCGCCTTACGTTACCGAAACCGACAAGTTGCAAATGCACAAAAACGTGACGGATTTTGAGCCACATACGGCGCTGTTTGTACCAGATGTTAACCCACTTTTATTTTATATAGCGATAACTGATTTTGCTGCAACTCATCTCACGAAGGGCGGCTTTCTGTTTTTTGAAATCAACGAAAGTTACGGGACTGAAACGATTGAAATGATGAAGCAAAAAGGCTTTGTTAACGCCGAGTTACGCCAGGACTTAATGGGTAGAGACCGGATGATTCGCGCCGAGTGGCCCAGCGCCTGATATATTAGCTGCGGGGATGGTATTGGGTAATGGTACTTTTCAAATAGTCCCTGTCCAAATGAGTGTATATTTCGGTTGTGGTAATGCTTTCATGGCCTAACATGTCTTGCACTGCACGCAAGTCAGCCCCGCCTTCGATAAGATGAGTAGCAAATGAATGCCGGAATGTGTGCGGGCTGATTGTTTTTTTTAGGCCGATGGCTTCGGCGAGTTGCTTAATCAGCATAAAAATAAAAACACGGGTAAGGCGTGTACCTCTACGGTTCAAAAACACCATATCCTCCTCTCCTTTTTTAATCGGCACATGTACCCGGCTATATTGCAGCCATTGTTGCAGTGCAGTAATAGCGGTATGGCTAATGGGTACCAAGCGTTCTTTATTGCCTTTACCGGTCACCTTGATAAACTCAATATCAAGATATAAATTGGAGATTTTCAGTTCGGTAAGTTCTGATACCCGCAGGCCGCAGCTGTATAGCATTTCTAAAATAGCTTTGTTACGCGGTCCGTCGGGTTTAGATAAATCGATGGCGGCAATTAATTTATTAATCTCTTCATAGCTTAACGTGTCAGGCAACTTACGCTGTATTTTGGGCGACTCTAACAGCTCTGTTGGATCGGCCGTTATCAAGTCCTCCATCAACATAAATTTGTAAAAAGCCTTAATACCTGACAGGATGCGGGCCTGGCTGCTGGGAATCATCCCTAACTCGTTTATCCACTGCAAAAAATCACGCAGGTGCTGTAGGGTAACTTGATCGGGACAAATAACAGCGGCCTGTATCTCAGCAAATTGCTTGAGTTTGTCAATATCTCGACTGTAAGACTCGATGGAGTTGGCCGAAAGCGACCGTTCTAACTTTAAATAATCCTGAAACCCCTTTATTGCCAGTTGCCAGTTCACTTGTTTCGGTATTTGCGTTTTTATAATTAAGTTTGGAAGGTAATGAAAATACAAATCATCAACGGCCCAAATTTAAATCTGCTTGGCGTAAGAGAAAAGTCAATTTACGGCGACAGTAGTTTCGAAAGCTATTTTGCCACCCTGCAGCAGCGTTACCCTGAGCATAAGTTTTCGTATTTTCAAAGCAACAAAGAAGGTGAACTGATTGATAAACTGCACGAGATAGGTTTTGATTTTGATGGCATCATTCTAAACGCCGGTGCCTACACCCATACCTCCATCGCTATTGCAGATGCTATTGCAGGCATCACAACGCCTGTAATTGAGGTACACATCTCCAACGTTTACAAACGCGAACCGTTCCGCCATAAATCGATGCTGGCGGCTAATTGTGTTGGCGTGATTGCCGGGTTTGGTTTAAACTCGTACCGATTGGCGGTTGAGTACCTGGCCGAAAAGAAGTAACTTCTTTAAAACTAACACGTTTAAGTGTTTTTGATATTGTACTTTAGGAAAGTATTTTCCGTTACTCAAAAATGCTCAGTTGGTTGGATTCGTATTTTACTAAATACACGTTAGTTTTCATCTTACTATTGCCGTTGGCTGGCTTTGCCCAAAGCAAAAAGCCTGCAACGCGTTCCATCAGCGATTCGCTGCGTTCGGATATTCTGAGACGCGATTCGATGATGAGGTATTACAAAACCTCAGATACTTCCACTAATAATTTACTTCAGCGGATTGAATATTATACATTGACGTTCAATCAGATAAATAATCATCTTTCTAAAAGACTGGATACAGTCGAAATTAGTCAGATGCTGCCGCGTCTGGAAAAACTAACCGCTACCATTCGCAATCTTATCTTACGCGACCGTTCCGGTACGCTCAGATATTTGTACGCCATCCGCGATATTTTAAACAAGCAGCAGGACCGCTTAAATATCTGGCAGGAAGAATTAAAGGCGATTAACGAAAAGCTGGCCGACATCAACGAGCAAATCACTTTTGTAAACCGGGATTCGATGTTTCGGGTTTTTCCGGCTGACAGTACGCTCAGGTCAACCTTTTTAAAGCAACGTTCGGGCATTGAAACCAAGGCACACAAACTCGACAGCGTGAACAAGAAAGCGCTGCTACGCATTGGCTTGATGCAAAACCGGGTAACCTCAGTTTACATCAATATTCTGGAAGAAAAGGACCTGATTAATTCAAAAATCAGGGCGTTTGGGCTCAACGCACTCAACTGCGAGTACGGCTACATTTGGAATATGCAACCCGCGGTAGGCACAACTTTCTTATCGTCATTAGAGCGGACAGTTAATATGAACCTGCGGTTGTTCAGGTTATTGAATGATGAAACGCTGATGCATTTATTGGGCTTCATCATTTTAGCCGGTTATTTATCCTGGCTTGCTTTTAACCGGCGCAAAATCATCAAAACCAAATCAGACCCCAAAACGGTTTTTGCGCAAACCAAGTACGTTGTACTTTATCCTATACCGGTAAGTTTGCTGATTACCTCAC
>CAJYSL010000090.1 GCA_913777515.1 uncultured Mucilaginibacter sp. | reverse complement strand
GCAATAGCCTCATAAACCACATCCTGTATACGCGGACGTATACGGCGGCTTACCAGCAATTGAGAGTCTTTAGGGTATACCCGGTTAGACAGAAATACATAAACCAGATTATACTGCGGGTCTACCCAAACACAAGTTCCGGTATAACCTGTATGCCCATAGGTTTGGGGCGATGCAAGGGCTGATGGATAATGCTTGCTCAAAATTGGGTCCCAGCGGTCGAAACCCAAGCCACGGCGACTTACGGCCGATTGCTTGGCGGTAAATTCCTGAACGGTTTCGGGCTTAAAATACTGGATGCCGCCATACGTACCTTTATTCAGCAGCATCTGGAAAAGGATGCCCAAATCATTAGCTGAAGCAAATAAACCGGCATGACCCGATACGCCGCCGACCATGGCTGCCCCCTGGTCGTGCACGTAACCGGTAAGCAGTGTATGCCTGAAGTAAGTATCGTTTTCGGTAGGAATAATCTGGTCTTTGCTGAAACGGTTGCGGGGTAAAAAACCGGCCGTTTGCATACCCAAGGGATTGTAAAAATTATCCTGCACGTATACGTTGAGTGGTGTAGCCGTAATGGTTTCTACAATCTCTTTCATAAAATACATGCTCAAGTCGCTGTAAACATACACCCCACGGGTGCGTAGCGGCGAGTTAAGCATCTGCGGCCACATTACATCCTTAAAATAATCTTTGCGCATATAATAACCGTCAGCCACCTTGGTAGGATAAGCAGCAGACGAATCAGGACTATGGTCGGCAGCTTTAATGCGCTCGTAAAACGGGATATACGGGATAAGCCCGGCCTGGTGCAGCATCAGGTCGCGTACTTTAATATTATTTTTATTAGTATTGCGGGCCAATGCCAGGTAACTACCCACGGTAGAATCCAGGCTAAGCTTACCTTGTTCCACCAGCCTCATCACCTCCATAGTGGTGGCCGATATTTTGGTTACCGAGGCAATGTCAAAAATGTCGGTAATTTTATCGGGCTGCGTTTTATCGTAGGTATGATAACCATAAGCCTTGTTTAAAATCACCTTGCCATCTTTAGCTACCAATACGGTAAAGCCTGGTGTAGCCTGGTCGTTAAGCGCTTCGCGGGCGATGATATCAACAGCCGCTAAGTTTTCGCTTTTAATACCGGCCGCCTCAGGTACGGTATATTGTAAACGGGTTTTGGCAGTTAAAAATCCCGAACCCGATGTGTATTTTGCCGAAACACTTTTTTGTAACTTGTGCGTGATAGCCACACCGCCAAAAACGGCCTGCGCCGCATAAGCCGATGCCACCGCCGATATACGCGAACACCAGATAACCGGCGTAGTTACGGCATCCAGTTTATTTAAAGCAATACCACTACCCCAATATACCACCACCAGCTTTTTCAGCTTATCGTTGATGGTAATAAAATTGAGCAGTTGGGTATTGTTTAAATCAATATCGGTAAGCTGTAATACAATGGTATTATAAAGCTTCAGGTCATCCGTCAGCTTATCAATTGATTTGTAAGTTAACCCGTTAAAGGTTTGCACGTGCGTATACTTGTTCAGCAAACTGTCAAACACCGGTGCATAGGCATTGGTAAACCTAACGCTTGCTACCGTACTTTTGTCCAAATCCAGCAACGGAATCAGGTTTTGCTCGTTATTCAACAGTACGGTCGACTGCTCTGTTAGTGCCTCTTCAGTAACGTAAGCTGCACCTGCCGGTAAGGTGAGCAGCGGCGGTTGTTGCGCGCAAGCTGTACTTAATAATATAAAACCCGATATAACAAACGTTAACCAACCACACTTACTTTTTCTCATATACCTTTTCGCCGTTTACATAGGTCTTTAATACTTTGATGCGCGGCAGGTCGGCACCTTTAGCTTTCATCAAATCCTGGTCGAGTATTACAAAGTCGGCATACTTGCCTACTTCAATACTTCCTTTTTCTTTCTCTTCAAAATTGGCACGTGCTGCCCAAATAGTCATACCACGCAAGGCCTCAATTCTTTTCAAGGCATTTTCCATCTGGAAGCCATTGGCCGGAAGACCTTTTAAATCCTTACGTTCGGTGGCAGCGTAAAAAGTGTATAGCGGATTAATACTTTCAACCGGAAAATCGGTACCTAAAGGCAACCAGCCGTTTTGTTGCAGCAGTTGCTTGTAAGCATAAGATGTTTTTAAACGCTGGGCGCCTAAACGCTCGCCCGCCCACGACATATCTGACGTAGCATGTGTAGGCTGCACCGATGGCACCACATTGTTTTCGCCAAAATATTTAAAGTCGGCCGTGTCAATCACCTGCGCATGCTCAATGCGCCAACGACGGTCGTTTTTACCTTGTAATACACCGGCGTATATTTTTAAAATGACGCGGTTGGCCGAATCGCCAATGGCATGGGTACACATCTGGAAGCCTTTGGCAGCAATACGTTGCGCTACATCTTTAAAATGCTGTTGGCTGCTTAGTAAAAACCCTTTCCAGCCTTTTTGGTCGCTATAATCATGCAATAAACAAGCGCCTCTCGAGCCTAAGGCACCATCCGCATAAACCTTAAACGACCGCACGTTTAAGCCCGGCGTTTTATAAGCGCCACGACTGAACAGGTATTTAATGTTTTCTTCATTATCAGACAGCATCACGTACATGCGCATCTTTAACGCTTTTTTGTGCTGCAACTCGTTAATGGTATTAATCATGGGGTAATCCAGGCCGCAATCATCCACAGTAGTTAAACCTACTGCAAAGCAGTTACGTTGTGCATCTAATAAAGCTGCCTGCACCTGCGCATCATTAGGTTGCGGTATTTTGTGAGTAACCAAGTCAACCGCGTTATCAACCAATATACCGGTCAATTTATCGTTAACGGTTTGTATTTGGCCGCCCTCTATCTTTTGGCCGGGTTTTATACCTGCAATGTTTAAGGCTGCCTGGTTAGCAATTACCGCATGCCCGTCTACCCGATTTAACACTACCGGCCTTACCGGAAACAGTGAATCCAGCTTGGCTTTATTTGGAAACTGCTTTTTAGCCCAGTCGTTCTGGTCCCAGCCACGGCCAATTATCCAGCCTTCTTCAGAGCGGCCGGCATAGGCTTGTACCGAGTCAATAATTTCTTCCCAGCTTTTGGTATTTTCCAGGTTTACTTCTTGCAAACCCAGGCCGTAGCGGTAAAAGTGGGTATGTGCATCAATAAAGCCAGGGTAAACCGCTTTGCCTTGCGCATCAACTACCTCGCGGGCATTATATATTTTTTCTAAACTATCGGCTTTACCAACGGCTACTATTTTACCGGCATTGACTACAAAGGCCTGCGCCTTAGTAAAATTGCTGTCAACCGTATAAACAACGGCATTTTTAACCAGCAGGTCGGCGTTATATTCTTTTTGCTTGCAAGCCGTAAAAAGTGCCAGTAAAAGCACGGGCCATATTTTTCTCATAACTGCTTTTATACCTCCCTGCCGCTTAAAAAGCGGCCATCTATAACCTAAACATAAAGCCCCATACCCTGGGAGGATTGGGCGGGGATTTATATATACAACGTTTCAAAGGTAAAGTTATGCCGGCAAATTTTTAATTTAGGGCCCGAAATTGGAGGGATTTTTTTGATGTCAGATATAATACAGCTTTTACCGGATGCCGTAGCCAACCAAATTGCCGCAGGCGAAGTAGTGCAACGGCCGGCCTCGGCGGTAAAAGAACTGGTGGAAAATGCCATCGATTCAGGTGCCGATAAAATCCAGCTTATTTTAAAAGATGCCGGCAAAGCGCTTATCCAGGTAATTGATAACGGCTGCGGCATGAGCATTACCGATGCGCGGATGTGCTTTGAGCGCCACGCCACCTCCAAAATTCGTAAAGCCGACGATTTATTTGCCATACGTACCATGGGTTTCCGGGGCGAAGCCATGGCATCAATTGCGGCTATTGCCCAAGTGGAGATGAAAACCCGCCGGCACGAGGACGAACTGGGCACCTGCATTTGCATTGAAGGCTCGGAGGTCATTAGTCAGGACGCCTGCGCCACCAGCGGCGGAACGTCCATTTCGGTTAAAAACTTATTTTACAATACCCCTGCCCGGCGTAATTTTTTAAAAAGTAACTCGGTTGAGCTTCGTCATATTATTGATGAGTTTCAGCGCGTAGCACTCGCCCATCCGCAGATATTTTTTACCATGCACCATGAGGGGCAGGAGGTTTACCACTTACCTGCCGCGCAGTTAAAACAGCGCATTGTGCACTTGTTTGGCAACAGCTATAACCAGCGCCTGGTGCCGGTTGAAGAAGATACCACCATCATTAAGCTGCGCGGCTTTGTGGGCAAGCCCGAGTTTGCCAAGCGTACCCGCGGAGAGCAATTCTTTTTTGTAAACAACCGTTTTATACGCGACAATTACCTGAACCACGCGGTAATGACCGCCTTTGAGGAGTTGTTACCCGAGGATACCTATCCGTTCTACTTGTTATTTATTGATATTGACCCGAGCAAAATCGATATCAACGTACATCCCACCAAAACGGAAATTAAATACCAGGACGAAAAGGCCATTTATGCTATCATCCGTTCGTCTGTAAAACGCTCACTGGGGCGGTATAACATTACCCCCACGCTCGATTTTGACCAGGAAAACAGCATTGAGCACCTGATTACCCACAAGCCGCTGGAGCAAATAACTCCGCCGGGCATCACCTTTAACCCGGATTTTAACCCGTTTGATACCGACGAAAAAAAGCCAGCCGTAAGGCAAAGCAGCAGCTACCAGGAATTTAACAATCCGTACAAATCGGGCATCCCGCAAAATTGGGAAACCTTGTATGAGATAAGCAAACAGGAAAAAGAACAGCATCAACCCGAAATACTGCCCGACCATAGCTTTGAGGTAAACAGCGAAGCCGTGAGCAAGCCCAGCGAAAGGCAATTGTTCCAGATTCATAACCGGTACATTCTTTCGCAAATCAAATCGGGCTTTATGCTCATTAACCAGCAGGCAGCACACGAGCGTATATTATATGAGCGTTTTTTGCAGCAATTGCAAAACCACTCGGG
>CAJYSL010000089.1 GCA_913777515.1 uncultured Mucilaginibacter sp. | reverse complement strand
AACCTGATATAAAATGCAGTTGGTATTGCATTTGATTTAATATTTGTAGTTTTACAAATATTGTGAATGGAAAACTTCTGGGAACATCTACAGAACCTGACGGATGCACAATCGATAATTAGCAAAGGGGGCTTTTACCTGTTGCTGATTGTGGTGTATGCCGAAACCGGACTGTTCTTCGGGTTCTTTCTACCTGGCGACTATCTCTTGTTTATGGCAGGGTTGCTTTGTGCTACCGGCCTGTTGGATGTATCGGTTTACACACTGGTGTCATCACTTATTGTGGCAGGTATTTTAGGTAATTATACCGGATACTGGTTTGGTTATCGCACCGGCCCGTTTATGGAAAATCGTAAAGAATCTTTATTCTTCAAAAAACGCTATATTGTAATGGCCGAAGAATTCTATGAGAAATACGGTGGTATGGCGCTGGTTTTAGGTAGATTTTTCCCCATAATCAGAACTTTTGCACCTATCTTTGCAGGAGTTGTTAAGGTAGATTTTAAAAAATTTAGTTTATATAACTTTGTCGGCAGTGTGGCCTGGGTGGCAACTTTAACGCTTTCGGGTTATTTTTTAGGCAGAAAATATCCCGGACTTAAAGATTATTTGCAGTATATTGTAATTGCTTTGATTGTAGTAACCAGTGTGCCGCTGATTATTGCATTTTTAAAAAGAAGTAAATTATCAAACAAAACAGACGAACATTAACTTATTAAATATTCACACAACATTACATGAGTACACAACATCCCTGGCATCAGGTTAGTCCGGGCGAAAACATTCCCGAGATAGTAAATGCTATCATCGAAATTCCCAAAGGTTCAAAAGCTAAATACGAAATTGATAAAGACTCAGGTTTATTAAAGCTTGACCGCGTATTATTTTCGTCAGTAGTTTATCCTGCCAATTACGGTTTCATTCCTCAAACTTATTGCGACGATAAAGACCCGCTAGACATTTTAGTATTAAGCTCGGTTGACGTTTATCCAATGTCATTAATTGAAGCTAAAGTAATTGGCGTAATGCACATGATTGATGGTGGCGAGCAGGATGATAAAATCATTGCTGTTGCTAAAAACGATATGTCTATCAATTATGTTAATGATTTAAGTGAGTTGCCTCCGCATGCAATGATTGAAATCAGAAACTTTTTTGAAGATTACAAAAAGCTGGAAGGTAAGAACGTAACCATTGAGCATTTGATGGGTAAATCTTACGCGCTTAAAGTGATTACAGAAAGCATGGAGTTATACCAGTCAACTTTCTCGGAGTACCAAAGTTAATACATGGGCCCTGATTTAGACATAAACGGTTTTCATATTTTCCTGACCATATTTTTGGTTTTGCTGAACGGCTTTTTTGTTGCAGCAGAATTTGCCATTGTACGGGTTAGGGGTTCGCAGATTGAAATACAGGCAAAAGCCGGTAGCCGTATGGCTAAAGTTGCCCGTGGTATAATGCATAATTTAGATGGTTACCTAGCTGCTACGCAGCTGGGTATTACCATTGCATCGCTGGGCCTTGGTTGGGCCGGCGAAGAGGTGGTTACTACTCTGATGCTTAATTTATTTAAGACATTTGGTGTAGTGATTACTTCAGAATTGGTGATTAACATCAGCCATGTGGTTGCCTTTATTACCATCACCATATTACATATTGTGTTTGGTGAGCTGGCGCCCAAAACTCTGGCTATACAGCGTTCGGTCCGAACGGCCATGACGGTTTCCTATCCGCTGCGTTTCTTTTTTGTGGTGTTCCGGCCGGCTATCTGGTTGCTGAACACCTTTGCTAATTTTATACTTAGCCTGTTTGGCGTAAATGCGGTACACGGCGATGAGTCGCACCACAGCTCTGAGGAGTTACAGTATTTGTTAGAGCAGGGCAAAGAGAGCGGCGCGCTTGATTCTAACGAGCACGAGTTGATTAAAAACGTTTTTGATTTTAACGAGCGCGTGGTAAAGAACATCATGGTGCCCCGTACTAAAATCTCAGGTATCGACATCAGCTCAACACCGGAAGAACTTTTAGAATGCCTGATTACCGAGGGGTACTCGCGTATGCCTGTTTACGACGATACTGTTGATAAAATTGTAGGTATTGTACATGCCAAAGATATTTTGGCGCTGATAGCCCGTAAGGCTGAATTTGAGCTGAAAGACATTATCCGTAAGCCATACTTTATCCCCGAAACCAAAAAAATTAATGATTTGATGGCCGAGTTGCAGCTTAAGCGTATACAAATTGCCATTGTATTGGATGAGTTTGGTGGAACTGCCGGTATGGTTACCCTGGAGGATATTGTTGAAGAACTGGTAGGTGAGATACAGGACGAGTATGACGAGGAAATTCCTATTGTAGATAAAGTTAACGACCGTGAGTTTATCGTAAGCGCTGTGGCCTCCATTTACGACGTAAACGAAGAGTTACCGCACGATTTACCTGAAGACGGCGACTTTGACACCGTATCTGGTTGGGTAAGCGAAATCTTCGGTAAAATACCCGAGGTTGGAGAGCAGCATGAGGCTAACGGCTACAACGTAACCGTACTTAAAAAGTCTGACCAGAACGTAGAGTCGGTTAAACTTGAACTGTTGCTGAACGACGAAGACGTATCTGACGTTAACTAACAATACCCATTTATGCACATCTTTTACACGCCGGACCTATCCGCCAGTGCCGCTAACTATACCTTAAGCGAGGAAGAAAGTAAGCACTGCATCCGGGTGTTAAGATTGGAAGCAGAAGATACAGTTACCCTGGTTGATGGTAAAGGGGGCTTTTATACGGCCTGTATTACCGACCCCCATCCTAAAAAAACGATTTTATCTATTGTTGATGCGCAGCAGGGGCATGGCAAGCGTAATCATTATCTGCATATTGCCGTAGCGCCGACCAAGAATATCGAGCGTATCGAGTGGTTTTTAGAAAAAGCTACCGAAATAGGTATTGATGAAGTGTCGCTCACACTTTGCCAACGTTCGGAACGTAAAGACGCGAAGGTAGAACGTTTGGATAAAATTATTACCTCGGCCGTTAAGCAATCGCTGAAAGCATATCATCCTGTTTTAAATCCTTTGCAGCCTTTCGCTAAACTCATCAGTCAGCCTTTTGACGGGCAGAAATTTATTGCGCATTGTTTACCGGGAGAAGATAAGGTAAGCTTAGCATCGCAAATACAAGCAGGTGGCCGGTGCCTGGTGCTGATTGGTCCGGAAGGAGATTTTACTGAGAAAGAAATCGCTGACGCTTTGCATCATGGCTTTAAACCCATAACTTTAGGTGATAGCCGCCTGCGCACCGAGACTGCAGCACTCGAAGCCTGTTTTGAAGTAAACTTTCTGAACCGGTAAGTTATTTTAAGTGCAATAGCGGTACCGCAAAGGCGTTTTAATTAAACTCATGAAATTCAGAACCTTTTGTGTTATTGTTTTAGCGGTAATACTTTGTAGTTATCAGCAGGTACCCACCTATACGCTGGCCCGGCTTAAATATAATGGCGGGGGCGATTGGTATGGCGACCGTACAGCGTTGCCCAACCTGATTAAGTTTTGCAACCAAAACATCAAAACCAATTTTAAGGCAGACGACGAAACGGTAGAGGCTGGTAGTTCGGAGTTATTTAATTATCCGTTTATTTTTATGACGGGGCATGGCAACGTCATCTTCTCAGACCTGGAGGTACGCAACTTGCGTAAATACTTAACGGGAGGTGGATTTTTGCATATTTGCGACAACTATGGACTGGATAAATTTATCCGTCCGCAAATGAAAAAGGTTTTCCCCGAGCTTGATTTTGTAGAGCTGCCGCTAAACCATCCCATTTATCACCAGAAGTTTGATTTCCCAAACGGCCTGCCCAAAATACACGAACATGATAATAAACGCCCGCAAGGTTTCGGCCTGATTTACAAAGGCCGCCTGGTTTGTTTTTATGATGTAGAATGCGATTTAGGCAATGGCTGGGAAGATTTAGGCACCTATGCCGGCGACAGCCAGGAAGCGCGTTTAAAAGCGCTTAAAATGGGAGCAAACCTGGTGCAATATGCGCTGACACAATAGAGGATGAGTGAGATGTTTACAGCCTGAGCTTTTTAAACATGATGCCTTCCGGTTGATAGAGCTTGCAATCAGGTAAGCCCAAGTTCAAATACAGATTGGATAAAATCTTTTCGGGCTACAATTCATTTCCAAAATCAAGCTTATCAGTGTTGATGCGTAGCGGCAACCTTGGCTGGGCAAAAATCTATAAAACCTTATAAACGAGAAAAGCCGGCTGAGTGTTCAACCGGCTTTTCTCGTTTATAACCTAAAGTACGTCGCTACTTACTTTTTAGGATTGTATGGTTTTGGCTTTTTAACGCTAAAGTGCGACTTGCCGTTAGGATTAATCTCTGAGGTCCCGACCATGCTCATAGCACAACGGAAACCTACTTCGGCACTGGCCTCGCCCTGGTCCATATAGCGGCGGGTAGCCGGGTTTAACCACATGGCGCGGTCGTTCCATGAACCGCCTTTGTATACTTTAGAATGGTCGTTTACTAAAGTGGTTACGCCGTACAAGCTGTTATCAACCGAGTCAACATAACCTCTTTGATCGGCTTTGAAAGGTTTGCCGCTTAATGAAGCAGTAACAGGACCGGTTGGTGCACCGCCGGTTGCAGCTGCCGTGGTTGTTGCCGGTTTCTGACCTTGCTGCTGAGCAATAAACTCATTCCAAGGCAGTTTTTTGTTTGATTTGGCAGCATCTTTAATCGGGCGGCCGTATTTATCTTTGGCGTAAATACCTTTTTCAGGGTCGGCTAAACGCTTGTTAGTGTACTCGTTACCACGATAAGGGTTGAAGTCTTCCACGTCTTCAAAGGTTAACTGGCGATAAGTATCGCCTGTCCACTCATTAACGTTACCAGCCATGTTATATAAACCGAAATCGTTGGGCTGGTAAGAACGTACGGGGGCAGTAATATCAGCCTTGTCATTCAATGAACCACCTACACCCATGTTATCACCTTCGCCACGTTTAAAGTTGGCCATAATCATACCGCGGGTACGTTTTTGTGCCGAGCGTACGCCCATGCCGTTCCAAGGGTAAATTTTGCCGTCTTCAATGTTTTCAAAATCGGTATTACCGGCTAAACCTAAGGCAGCATATTCCCACTCGGCCTCTGTTGGTAGGCGGTAAGCAGGTCTTAAAATGCCATCTTCCATACGTACGGTACGGGTGGCTTTGCCATTATTGCCTGGTTTGGCCAGCGGGTTCATGTCGGGCATCATTTTTTTGCCGTCAATGCCCTGGCCTTTGTACTGGCCGTTTAAGTAAATATCGGTATCAAACGGTTGGGTAACTCCGGTTCCGCCATTAGCAGTAGCCCCGGCACCACCTTTACCCGATGCATCTTTCCAGCTCGCCAGGCGACCGGTTTCGCGCAGGGTATTTTCGTTAATCTGGTTAGTACGGAAAACGCAATACTCTTGTGCCTGTTCCCAGGTAACACCTACCACAGGGTAATCCTGAAAAGCAGGGTGCCTTAAATAGTTATCTACATACGGCTCGTTGTATGATAACGGCCGGCGCCAAACCAGGGTATCAGGCATAGCATTGTAATATAACTCCCTGTCGCCGGGGTAAGTAATGCTGATGTAATGCAGGTAATCGAGCCAGTCCTGGTTAGAAACTTCGGTTTCGTCCATGTAAAACGAAGCCACAGTTACGCGGCGGCGGGTATTATTATAATCATAAGTCACATCTTGGTCGGCACTACCCCCCAGCACAAAGGTTCCGCCTTCAATCGGAATCAGGCCCGGCCCCGGAGCCGGATGCGTTTTTTGGAAACGCATGTAGCCGCCATTGTATTTATTATTATAGGCAATGCCGGTTTTTTGCGACCGCATTGGTTTACCACAACTGCCTAACAACAATCCCACACATCCTAATAATAAAGCAGATTGAGTAAAATGCTTAATCATATTTAAAAAAT
>CAJYSL010000088.1 GCA_913777515.1 uncultured Mucilaginibacter sp. | reverse complement strand
AACTTCGAAAATATATTATCCAGCAAGTCATCAGTAGTAACCGCACCGGTAATCTCACCCAAATAGTGCAAGGCTTGTTTAATATCCATAGCTAAAAAGTCGGAGGTCACTTGCAGGTCGATGCCTTGCAGGGTTTTGATGAGGGCTTGCTCGGTTTTCTGCAGCGCTTCGAGGTGGCGGATGTTGGTTACCAGTGTTTCGTTGCCATTGAGACGGCCCTGAATGGTGGTATTATAAACCAGTTGCTTTAACTCGTCGATGTGGGTTTTGGCTTTGGCCGATATGGCGGTAAGCATTACACCTTCGGGCAATAACGCTTGGTATTCTTCAATGTTAAATGGAACTAAGTCTACCTTGTTAGCCACTACTATGGTGGGTAGGCCAGGGTTATGCAAAGTTTCGATATCGTGTTGTAATTCTTGCACAGTCAGTTGCTCTACATCAAAAACATAAAGCAACAGGGCCGACTGGCTGATTTTCTCCATGGTTTTTTGCACGCCAATCTGCTCAATGGCATCAGTAGCTTCGCGTATACCTGCAGTATCTATGAGCCTGAAGTTGATGCCGTTAATGTTAAGCGTTTCTTCAATAGTGTCGCGCGTGGTGCCGGCAATGTGGCTAACAATGGCACGTTCTTCGTTAAGCAGGGCATTTAGCAAAGTAGACTTACCGGCGTTAGGCCGGCCGGCAATTACGGTATTGATGCCTTGTTTAATGGCATTGCCCAATTCGAAAGACTGAATCAATTTACCAATTACCCGGGCTAAGTCATGGATGAGTTGTTTGAGTTGAGCACGGTTAGCAAACTCTACATCCTCTTCCGAAAAGTCCAGTTCCAGTTCTACCATACTGGCAAAGTGTACTAATTGCTCACGCAGGGATTGTAGTTCAGTACTGTATCCACCCCGCAGTTGCTGAAGGGCTACTTGCTGCGATGCTTTTGAGTCGGAAGCAATCAAGTCGGCCACGGCTTCGGCCTGTGATAAGTCGAATTGTCCGTTCAAAAATGCCCTCATGGTAAACTCACCCGGCTTTGCTGAGCGCGCACCCTGCCTGATGAGCAATTTAATGATAGATTGTATAATATAGTTAGACCCATGGCAGGATATCTCCACCACGTTTTCGCGGGTGTAAGACCGCGGTGCGATGAACAAAGAAGCTAAAACTTCGTCTAATACCAGGTCGCCATCAACCATATAGCCCAAGTGAATCGTATGCGAAGCCTGCTGCGTTAAGTCCTTACCTTTAAATACGCTATTTGCTATCTGCAATGCATCTGGGCCCGACAAGCGTATGACGCCGATGGCGCCTGTTCCGTTGGGGGTGGCTAAAGCAACAATGGTATCTTGAGTTAAATAATTCATGCGATTATATGGGCCGAAAAGGGCCTTTCTTTAATTACAAAAATGCTGATTTGCCGGCGGATTTATGTTTTAGCGCCGTAAAATTATCCCGAGATAGGTAGGTGTTGTATTGATGTTATACAGATACAAAACTCACGATGCAAACCATATCTATTGGTAAAGGTTGAATAATAAATAATAAAATTTATCATCGCATGCCTAACGCGCCGTTTAATTATCAACTTGATTTTAAGCATACCGATTTCAGGCAACATCCTGAACAATATCGTATTGGTAAAGGCGAGCAGGGCGTTTTGCTGGTAGAGCCTTATAAAAGCGAGATATTACCTCATTGGCGTTTTAAAACACCTGTTATCGCCGAGGCATCAGCCCAAAAAATATTCGGATTGTTTGAGGATTACAAGCAAGTCGGAGATTTTGTGGGAATGGACATGGCTCGCAAGTTTTTACAAATGGGATATACCCGTTCGCGCAGGTACGCTAACCACAAGGGCGGTAAAAAATACGATGGCCCCGTTCCGGCAGATAAAAAGGGGCAAAGCGGCGCACATGGCCGTGCAGAATTGCCCCGAACCATCGATGAAGTAAAGGCTGAGTCGGCAAAGGTATTTTACGGTTACTGGCAAAAAGCTAAACATGATGCCATTTACCAACAAATGGCATCAAAACATCGGCAATTATACGAGCGGCCGTAATCCTGATTATTGTTTAGTGTACTGTTGTGCGCCTATGCAGTCGGCGTTAGGTTTGCAAACAACCGTCCAGGTGAGTGTCGTTTTAGAATTGTCTAACTGATAAGTATATTGCTGGTCCGGCGTTGAGCCCATTAAGGTTAATTTATCTTTACTGACGTATGGCGTGTTATCATCTTTCCCAAATCGCTTCATATCATATAATTCTATCATTCCGTTCCCTGTGGTGCGATATTTACCAATGTATCTGTAAGCATAACCCAATGCGCGTTGTGTAGACGGATTGATGTAATATCTATCTATGCTGATATCGCCATCAGCCGAAAATTCAACGCTTTCGGTGTCTCCGGCGATTACTGAATTTACGTTTGACTTTGTCCAGATGCCATTCAATGTAGCATCAGTGTTAGCCGCGTTATTACGTTCTTTTTTGCAGGCAAAGCAAAAGGTGATGAGCAGAAGTAAAAATGATAAGTGTTTTTTCATGATGGTTTAATATTGATTGTAAGCCCATACGTGTAATAACAATGAACTGTAACAGCATACTATACTTATTTTATTAATAGTAGCGAAAAACAACCTAATAGCTATTATTTTTCTATTAAATCCTCAATAAATAAAAATAGCTTAAACAGCACTGAAAATGTGTTGTTTAAGCTAATGTATGACGCGTTTGCTATGCTTTAAAGAGAGCCTCAAAGCGGTGGTTTTGACAATGCTGTTACCACTAACGGTAGCTTGCCAGTCGCCTGTAAAAAAGCAACATCTGGATAGGGAGCAAAAAGTAAATACATTTCAAAACCCTAACGCCGAGGCTACTACTAAGCCCAAAAAGCGGGTAAGCAGCGGTAACCTGACAGATAGTGTTCATCGCACCGATACCGGCACATTTAAGCCTAATTAAAGCAACTCGGTTAATTGTTTAAAGTGCTGTATGCGTGCTACCGGAGTACCGTTGGTAGTACCAAAGCCATATTCAGCAAAAATGATGGGCACGCCTGCTTTGGTGGCGCTGTCGTAGTCGCCCTGGGTATCGCCCACGTATACCGGTTGCTTTAAATCAAAATCGGCCACTACGTCTAAAATGTTTTGAAACTTGGGCTGACTTTTGGTACCGTAACATTGGTGACCTTTAAACAAATATTCCAGTTGGTTAAGTGTTAAAAAGGTTTCGATGTAACCGCACTGGCAATTACTTACAATAAACAACGGATAACGCTCGTGCAGATATTTTAAGGTCGACACCAAGTCGGGATATAAATCGCCGCCTTTGGTGTTTAAAATTTCAAGTTCGTATTTTGCACAAAGGGCCTGAAATTCCTTCCGTTGTTCGGGCGTTAAATAGGGTACCAACTTGTCAAAAATGGCATCGTAAGCCATCCCAGTGATGGATTGTACTACCTCGCGGGTGAAATCTTCTTTCACATAGCCCACTTCTTGCTTTGCCTTTTGCCAGGCCGTAGCTACATTGGCGGTCGAGTTCCACAAGGTGCCGTCCAAGTCAAAAATTATACTGTCGAATTTCTTTTTCAAATCTGTTGTCATAAGTATGTATCAGGCGGTAAAAATAGGGCTTAAATATTTAAAGGATGTTTTTTACCGGTAAAGTTACCCGCACTTAACACAATGTGTTGCTACTTCAGTTAATAGAGCAGTATATTTCACACCTCAACTTAACTCTTTTCTGTAATGCGTCACGGCGGTATTTTTCAGTTTTTTATTTACCTCATTGTATTTAACTTTTTGCTGGATTTTTATGTGAGCCAAGGCCTCAAAACTTTGCTGACCAATACCCGCCCGCAAACCCGGCGCATTATCTTAGGGATATATTGGACATTATCCATATTGCTGGTTGCAGCATTGTTGGTCACCCTTAATGGTGCCAGCCGGCCGCCGGGTATGAGACCTTACCAGCAGTGGCTGCTGAGTATTTTTATAGGGTTATTAGTGAGTAAACTGTTTTTTGCACTGGTATTACTTTTAGGCGATGTTTACCGTATGATTGCCGGTTTGTTCAACGGCATCAGCAAAAGCAAAAAGGAGGGAAGCTACATCCCGGCCCGCCGGAGGTTTGTGAGCGAGGCGGCCGTTTTGCTGGCAGCTGTACCTTTTACTTCCTTTTTATACGCCATGGTTAAAGGTAAGTACGATTACCGCGTGCATCGGCATACACTTTACTTTGATGATTTGCCCGAAGCTTTTGACGGCTTTACTATCACCCAACTTTCGGACATACACTCGGGTAGTTTTGATAACGCCGAAGCTGTACAGCGCGGTATCGACCTGGCTAATGCGCAGAAGTCGGACTTGTTTGTTTTTACCGGCGATTTAGTTAATAACGTTGCAACCGAAATTGAACCGTACATGCATCGCTTCAGCCAGTTAAAGGCACCTTACGGCCAGTACTCTATTTTAGGAAATCATGATTACGGCGACTATGTGCAGTGGGAAAGTGAGGAAGCCAAAGCGGCTAATTTGGATAAGTTAAAAGAGCATCATAAAGCGTTAGGTTTTAAGTTAATGCTGGATGAAAATATACCGATTGAAAAAGACGAACAAAAAATTGTCCTAATTGGTGTACAGAATTGGGGACGCGGATTTATCCAATTAGGCGACTTGGATGAGGCTCTGGCGGGAGTGAAGCATGACGATTTTAAAGTTTTGCTATCACACGACCCTACTCATTGGGAAGAAAAGGTTCGTTATCATCCCTCACATATCCATTTAACCCTGTCGGGACATACCCACGGAGCTCAATTTGGGGTAGAGACAGATAAGTTTCGCTGGAGTCCGGTAAAATACCGGTACCTGGATTGGGCCGGTTTAGCGCAGGAAAATAATCGTTTTCTATATGTCAATCGTGGTTTTGGCTTTTTGGCGTTTTCGGGACGGTTAGGTATCTGGCCAGAGATTACTGTGATTGAGTTGAAGCGGAAAGTTGCTTAAGATAGTTTACAAACCACCATTAAACAAAACGGGAGCTGATTATAAAATCAACTCCCATTTCGTATTGTCAGTTGTGCTTTAGCTTATAAAGACACCATTTTAAGGCTATCTGAATTCATAATGTTAGATGATATGTCCCAATTCACTGCAGGCATCTGAACTTTTGGAATAAATGTCGGTTTAAGAGCAGCAGTCAACACTTTTCTTCTGGAAAAAGATTTAATGATTGGTTTGATAGAAACTGCTTTTTTAGCATTTAATAAATCCAAAGCTTTTAATTCGGCGCGTAAGTTTTGAGGTGATTGTGTAAATACATTCTCACTGTCGGGTACGTGAATTACAGTATATAATCTTGAAAAGCCAATTTTTACTAAGGAATCACATGCAGTTAAGTTGTTTTTTACTGCTAATAAGTGTGCTTCTTTCAAATCTCTTTTGGCTAAGTTGAAATCGTTGATGTCCATTTTAATAGCGGCTAAATCAACCAGCGTATTAATGATATCAGTAGTTGATTTTTGCTCGCGAGACAGTGTGTTTGCTTGTAAAATAAACCATTTGGCTTGGGCAAACTTGCGTTGTGAGCGGTAACCTTTTGCTAGGTTACGGTAGCTGCCAATTAAACCTGTAGTATCATTGTGTCTGTAGTACAAACGCATAGCCTGCATGGTTACGTTAACAGCATTTTCCTGAGAAATACGTTTGGTGTAAGCGTTGGTCGAGTTTACATCGTTTAAATATAACTCGGCCATCTGGCTGTAGATTACAGCTTTTTGGCTATCATCAGTAGTAAGCTGTAATTTTTGTTTAAGGCTGTCAATAGTATTGGCTTTAACAGCAGTGATGATGAATAAAGAATATGCGGCGAGTAAAATAAGCTTTTTCATAGTAAACAAACATTAATCATTTGCAATTAGCCTTTTGCAAATTGTATGCCTATTTACAGAATATTCCTTTTAATTGTAAATTAATGTGTGTAAAATAGACCGTTGTGTAAAACTATTGGATAATTCCTTCGTATACATGCAGCCATCGCTGTACACTTTTGGAACGGGTTACCAAATAATTAAACAAAGTGATGCCCAAAGCGGCGGTCGCTATTCCCGCCATCACATCTAACACATAATGATGGCTGGTGTACACTGCCGAAAACCAAATACCCACACTCACGGTGATGAAAAACAGGTTAGCCCAGCCTAAGCGGTTTTTTAAGCCATAATAAACTACAATAAGCGGATAGCTGGAGTGCAGCGAAGGCATGGCTGCAAATACATTAGAGCCTTTGGCATAAATAGATTTAAACAGGTTGATGTGAAAATGAGCATCAAACCTGGCCAGGCCTGCGGTATTGCCTGGCGTTGCCCTGATAAACTGAAACCCATGATATTGTATATACCAAGGCGGAGCCGCCGGGTAGGTATAGTACACTACAAATCCTAAAAGGTTAACCAGTACAAAGGTTAAAGAGAAATACAGGAACTCCCTTTTGCGGGTAAAAAACAAATAAGCGGCAAACCCTAACGGAACCGGTATCCAGCATAAGTAAAACAAGCCGGTAAGCACGTCCAAAAAAGTTTGGCTATGTACGCGCCAGTACTCATTAGGTGTTAGCAGGCGACCTGCCTCGTGTATGCCAAAATAATGTTTTTCTAAATTATAAAGGCTGGCAATATGCACCTCGCTGTACTTATAATTGGGAAAGGCCTTCATGTAATCAAAGATGATCCAGTATACGATGAAGATAGAAAAGCCGAGTACAAATTTGCGGGTAGTATCTGTAAGAAAATAAAGAGAAAAAAAGATGCCTATCAGCACCAGCTGGTCGGTTTTAAAGCCAACCAAAAAATAGGAGGTAACCAGATAGGCAACAGCTATAAGTACAACGGTAACAATGCTTTTAAAGTTTACCGCTGTACTTTTAGTAAGAACAAGGCTCATTTGGCTTTTTTGATGAAATCGGAGCCAAATACTTTGTCCCAAATAGGGGAGCTTACGCCATAACCTTTGCTTGGGTCTTGGTAATGGTGCAACATGTGGTGCTGTTTAATGCGTTTCCACATGCCGCCTTTAAAGTTAAAGTGATGTATAGCGTAGTGCGAAATATCGTAAATTAGATAGCCTACTAAAAAGCCCGGAAAGAAAGAGTAAATGTAAGTTGACGGCAATATCCAGTCAAACAAAAAGAATAAGGCCAAAGCCATAGGTATACTGGCCGAAGGCGGCATTACCAAACGCTTGGCATCACTCGGGTAATCATGGTGCACACCGTGAAAAATAAAGTGAATGCGCAGTGCCCATTCGGCTTTAGGTACAAAGTGAAACACAAAACGGTGCAGCACATATTCGGCAAATGTCCAGAAGGCTAATCCGGCTGCAAACAGGCCAAAGAAACCGGCCGGAGTTACCACACTTTTAGTAAAAGCCAGGAAGCACAAATAACCGATAATCGGGATATAAACAAATAAAGGCACGGTCCAGTGTACCTTTGATAAAGCTTCTAAAAAGTCGCTTTTAAACATCCTTACAGACTCGCTGGAGTTGGAAACGTAATTTCTTTTCATCACTAATCAGGGTTTGAAACGTTCAGTAACTTCTTTACCAGTTGCCGGATCCGTTCCTTTAAACTCCACAAAACGCACGTTCGGAACCCAGAACGATCCTCCTTCAATTCTAACGAAAATTCGGTTAACTATGAATTGCCTTTGCGAAATTGTTGCGAAGATATGATATTTTCCGTCAGCGGCCTTCATCAGGGTAAGCGGAAATTTTTTGTATGACACAAACCTGATATCATACTTGCCATTACCCAATGGTTTGGAGGTCAATCCGTAGGCAAACTTGCGCTGAATAAAGTTAAGCTCATCTTTTTTACCACCCTCAGTATAGCGTATCCAGTAAGCGTGTACGGGTTGCTCGGCGTCGGGCTGGCCGTTTTCGCCTAAGTTTAATTCGTAAACAATGGTGTTGGCATTAGGCGTACGTTGTACGTAAAATAAGCGGCTTACATTGGCCGGCAAAGCCTGATAAGGATTACCGGGCATCTGGTACAAATTTTTGGTTGTATCAGCCGGCAAGTGTTCAGCAGCTTTTGCAGCAAGCGGCAGCGTAACCGTTAACATGGCAAAAGCTGTAAGTGTATATAGTAATCGAGTCTTCATGATTTAATTATTCTCTCCGTTTTCAATCTCCAGCAAACTCTTTTTAGCGTCCATTAAGCGCTTGAAGGCCGTAATGTTAGTTAATACAGCCAAAATGGTGATAGGTACCGTAAACAGCGACATGGTTTCAAAAACATGGTACGGTATACCCGGAACGTACAGTTTATAATTGCCGCCAATATAATTAGAGGTAATGCCGCACAATAAGGCACACAAGCCAATAGTCACTACACGCTCGGGCCGCTGCATCAGGCCGCCTTTACACTCAATGCCCAAACCTTCGGCACGTGCACGCACATAACTCACCATCATGGAGCCAATCAGGGCTATAAACGCAAATATCGAACTCAGGAAATAGTGGTTAGCTACCAGGTAATAGCAAATGCCCAGAAACATAATCAGCTCGCTGTAACGGTCGAGTACCGAATCAAACAGCGCACCAAAAACCGATTTCATGTTACCTAAACGCGCTACCTGCCCGTCGAGCATATCAAACAAGCCGGCAAATAAAATCAGGCCACCGGCCCAGGCTACTTCCGATAAGTCATCGCGGGTGCCTTCTTCGGCGCCCCATATAAATATAGCGGCTACGCCAACATTCAGGATAAAACCAATGAGTGTTACTGCATTAGGCGTTAATCCCAGTTTTATCAAAACCTTAACAAACGGATCAATCACCCGGTAAATACCTAACTGGAGGTTGGTGCGTAATGAGGTTTGATGTGCCATGTAATAAATTATAGTAAAATTTGTGCTAAATTAATTAAAAAATAAATTGGAAC
>CAJYSL010000087.1 GCA_913777515.1 uncultured Mucilaginibacter sp. | reverse complement strand
GGTACCTTACGAAAAGATTGTACGCGCCTATAAGCTCGACGATGAATACATTGTGCTGGAAGAACAGGATTTTGAGGATGCCAGTCCCGAAAAAAGTAAACTCATCGAAATTGAAAGTTTTGTAGAGGTAGACGAGATTAACCCCATGTACTACGAAACCTCGTATTATGCGGAGCCCGATGCCAAAAACGCCAAGGCCTACGCCCTGTTGTTAGAAGCTCTGCATAAAACCGGCAAGGCCGGACTGGGCCGCTTTGTACTGCGCAATACCGAAAGCTTGTGCATCATTCATCCGGTGGAGCATGCGCTGGTGATTACCCGTATTAGGTTTTCGCAAGAGCTGCGGTCGGAAGAAGGTTTGAAACTGCCGACCGAAACCCATGTGAGCAAAAAAGAACTGGATATGGGCTTAGCGCTAATTAAGCAGTACACTGAAGATTTTGATGTGTCGAAGTTTAAAGACGAGTATGCCGGTGAGCTGATGAAAATTATTAAAATGAAGGCTAAAGGCAAACGCCCTACCATCAAAAAAATGAAAGTAGCTAAAACGCCAAGCACCGATTTATATGAGCAACTGATGCAAAGCCTGCAAACCAAAAAAGGAGCGTAAACCATGGCACTGCAAGAGTACAAGCAAAAGCGCGACTTTGATAAGACGAATGAACCCGAGGCTAAAGCCGTCAAGCACCAATCGAAAGAATTGAGCTTTGTAGTGCAGCGCCACCATGCATCGCGCCTGCATTACGACTTTAGGCTGGAGCTCGACGGTGTACTGAAAAGTTGGGCCGTGCCCAAAGGCCCGTCCATGAACCCCGGAGATAAGCGACTGGCTATGATGGTAGAAGACCACCCTTATGATTACCAGTATTTTGAGGGCATTATCCCCAACGGCGGTTATGGTGCGGGCGTAGTCATTACCTGGGACCACGGCACCTACACCTCGCTGGCCGACAATCGAAAAGATGATATCAAAAACCTGCGCGCGGGATTAAAAGCAGGCAATCTCAAATTCCGGCTAAAAGGTGAGATTTTGCAGGGCGAATTTGCCTTAGTCAAACTTAAAAACGGCAAAGAGGACAACGCCTGGCTGCTCATCAAACATAAGGACGAATTTGCGGTAACCACCAAATTTGATAGCGAGGCTTTAGTGCCGGATAATATCAAATCGCTAAAAAATAACAAAGACGGCAAACTCAAAAAGCTGCCCAAACACGAGATTGCAAACCCGGAAACTATCGCTCCGACCAAAGCCACTCCTAAAAAGAAAGCAGACAACACCCAAAAGGGCATCATCTACCCCTACAAACCTATGCTGGCCAAGTTAGAGGAAAAGCTGTTTGACGATAAACACTGGCTGTACGAACCCAAGATAGATGGCTACCGTGCCCTTGGTTACACCGGCAGCAAAACGGCTCTGATATCGCGCAATGGTATTGAGTTTAATGAGAAATACGAAAAGGTATTTACCGATCTGAAAGCCATTAGCGAAGAAGCGGTGCTGGATGGCGAAATTGTGCTGGAAGATAGTCGCGGTAAAAGCGCTTTTCAGGATTTGCAGAACTATAGCAGCCAAAAAAACCAGCGCATTTTAAAGTATTATGTGTTTGACTTATTACTGCTTCAGGGCCACGACCTGCGCGAGCTGCCGCTAATAAAACGTAAAGAATTACTGAAAGCATTGGTAGCCCACCTGCCCGCCGATACCTCGATTGTTTACCTGGAGCATACCATAGGTAAAGGCACAGATATGTTGGTTAAATCTCAGAAGCAAGGTTGGGAAGGTGTGATTGGCAAAGACAGCCAGAGCATGTACGAGAGCGGGCGGCGGTCTGACCGCTGGCTGAAATTTAAGCATCAAGCCTCGCAGGAAGCTATTGTTTGCGGCTACACGCAGCCTAAAGGGACCCGCAAGCACATCGGTTCGCTGGTATTGGGCATTAACCAGGGCGAGCAAATTAAATACGTAGGCAACTGCGGCACTGGCTTTACAGCCGAAACACTAAAAGACCTGCACGAAAAACTGCAACCGCTCGAAACCGACCAGAAGCCGTTTACTGACAAGGTGAGCTACCACGGCAAGGTAACCTGGGTAAAGCCCGAACTGGTTTGCGAGGTTTACTACGCCGAGTGGACGGCCGATGGCAGCATGCGCCACCCCGTTTTTAAAGGTTTGCGTGCCGACAAAGAGCCCGAACAGGTAGTGCCCGAGCTGCCCGGCAAACAACTGGCCGACGAGCAAATTGTCAAACTCGGCAGGCACCAGATAAAATTCACTAACCAAAACAAATTATACTGGAAACAGGAAGGCATTACCAAGGGCGAACTGCTGGCTTACTACCGAGGGGTAGCCGGCCTGATGCTGCCCTACTTAAAAAACAAAGCCATATCGATGCGCCGTCAGCCCAACGGTATCGAAGACCAGGGCTTTTTTCAGAAAGATGTTGACCCAACGCACCTGCCCAATTGGGTTGAAACGCACGAGCTATATTCGGAGAGTAACGATAAAGACATCAACTACATCGTCGGCAACAACGAGGCTACCCTGCTATACATGGTTAACTTAGGCTGCATTGAAATAAACCCGTGGCTAAGCAATTACACCACGCCCGACGAGCCCGATTACCTGGTGATGGATATTGACCCGCACGATGTGCCCTTTACCGAAGCGGTAGAAGTGGCCCTAAAAACTAAAGAAGTGTTTGACCGCATGCAACTGCCCGTTTACATCAAAACATCCGGCTCTAAAGGGTTACACATTTACTGTTACGTGGGCGCCGCTTACGACTACGATTTTGTAAAAACTTTTGCGGAGTATATTGCCAACCTTGTACACGATGAACTGCCCGACACCACCAGCGTAGAGCGCAACCCGGCCAAGCGTAAAAATAAAACCTACATTGATTTTTTGCAGAACCGCCGCGGACAAACCATTGCCGCCCCTTACTCGGTAAGGCCCAAGCCCGGCGCCACCGTATCTACCCCGTTGCACTGGGATGAAGTAAACAACAACCTGTCGCTGGCCGATTTTACCATTTACACGCTAAAAGACCGGTTGGCCAACGTGGAAGACCCTTGGAAAGACATCCATCGGAAAAAGGTGAATTTGAAAAAGGCTTTGGAGTTGTTGAAGAAAGAATAAGAAGCCTTCGTGAGCTGTAAATGCGGACTAAAAATTAATACAGCAGCGCGTTTTAATTTATTATGTTGGGTTACATTTGCTGCCGAAACAATTATGAAAGTATTGGTCACCGGGTCGGCAGGTAAATTGGGCAGGGCGGTTGTTGAAAGGTTGAAATCAGCAAATATTGCCGTTATTGGAGCGGATGTATTGCCCGGCGAAACCACGGATATCATTTTGGATATTCGGAACAAAAACGAGGTAAAAGCCGCTTGTGAGGGCATTGATGCCATTATCCATACTGCAGCATTGCATGGCAAGCATTATGATTTGAGCTATTCGCGAGAGGCGTTTATTGATACCAATGTTTACGGAACGCTTAACTTGCTGAACGCTGCCGTGGCGCATAGTGTTAAACAGTTTTTGTACATCAGCACCACCTCTATCTATGGTGATGCCATGGTTGATGCCAACCAGGCCGTTTGGGTAGACGAAGACCTTGCCGTGCAACCACGGGACATCTATGACATCACCAAACAAACGGCCGAACAACTCTGTAAAGATTTTTTCTACAAAGAAGGCTTGCAAACTTCGGTATACCGGGTAGGTCGCTTTTTACCCGAAGAACCCAACCTGGAAGCCAACCACCGCCTCTACCGCGGCCTGGATGAGCGCGACGGTGCCGAAGCGCTGTATTTAGCACTTCAGCAACACTTCCAGAAATTCGAGGTGTTCAACATTGCCAGCAGCAGTCCGTTTGCTAAAGCCGACCTCCCGTTGTTAAAGAACAACCCAACAGAGGCCATCCTCAAGCTTTATCCCGAAGCCGCAGCCGTTTATCAGGCAAAAAAATGGACGTTTCCGAAAAGCATAGATAGGGTTTATGTTACCGAAAAAGCAATAACTTTACTGGGCTACTCGCCGAAATATACATTTGATTATTTGTTGAAGCGGTAAATCATTAGCATTACTGGTTATATCTTAATCCGCATCGCCAGATTCACCACGCGACCGTCTATCGGTGCCCATAATTGTTTAAACACGGGGCGGGTGATGGTGCCGGTGTACAGGCTTTCGTAGCGCGACTGGCGGAAATCGTTGATGTTTTCGCAGTTGAGCACAAAGCTTACGTGGCTACCCCACTTGCGTTCAACCATGGCGGCCAGAAACGGAAAGTTGCGCACCCGCTGGTTTTCGTTGATGTACTGGTTGGTTTCCAGGCTGCCTTCTACACCAAAACGCCACTGCCCTTCTACCTCGTAAGCTATGGTAGTGGATATTTTGTTTTGCGGACTAAACGGCAGATAAATGGTACGGTTGCTCAAAGCTTGCTTGGCCACGGTGTGGTTATAGCCAAAGTAAAGTTCCAGCTCGTCAATTTTTAACCGTATGTAAGTATCGGTACCCAGGGTATTAATGCGGAAACCGGCATTGTTTAACGAGGTGGTATTGTCAGCATTCATCACCGGGATGAGCGGATTGTTGATGTTGGTGTAATAAAGCGCCTGGTCAACGTCCAGCGTGGCTTCATCGCTTAATCGTACGTGGTAGTTGGCGTCAAAGTTTACCCCGAACGAGCGCTCGGCCGTTAAATAAGAACTTAGCGGATTCAAGGTAGCAAAGCTGCCCGCCAGTGTTTCTGGAATAAACACGTTAGGCGCCTTGTAACCCAGCCCGCTACTTAAGCGTACGGACAAGGCCGAAACAGGTTTATACAACAAGGCTATCCGCGGCAGCACAAACCAACCGAAACGGTTATGGTGGTCGGCGCGCAAACCGGCCTCTACTAAAAACTTAGGATTGATGTGCCAGCCGTCTTGCACAAAGGCACCCAATGTGTGGTAATCGTAATCGGCCAGCGGCGAAACCACGGCACTGTTTTTTCTAAAATATTCGCCGGTGTAGTTACCGCCAATAATCAGTTCCTGCTTGGGCAGTTTGATCTGGTTGTTTACCTCCAGGTAGTCCGACAACTGGTTGCCTTTAAAAGTAAAATCCTCGTCTACGTTGGTCAGGTTGTAATTGCTCACGCTGCCTTTAGCCGTAAGGCGGTTGGTGCTGTCGAGGTCGTTGCGGTAATGGAAATCGAAGGTGTTACGATATGATTTGTTAAGTTCGCTGTATTGATGAATGGCATCCGGGCGGTTATCAATCACCTGCATATCGCCGCCCAGGCGGTTCTCGTGCGTAAATGCATAACCGGCATCTAGCTGCGAGCGGCTATTGATGTAGTAAAATAACCGCGGATGCACAATTGTGCTGTTTATTTGAGGTACGTCCGAAAAGCCATCTTTGTTCACATCCACCGCGGTTTGCCAGGTCTGCTGGGCAGTAAGCGTTAATCCAAACTTGCCAAAACGCTGACTAAAATACCCGTTGGCATTGCTCTCTTTTAAGGTAGATCGGTTAAGCGTGAACGACAAATCGCGCTCGGGTGTAGGTGCTTTGGATATAAAGTTAATCAACCCGGCTATGGCACCACCGCCATACAAGGTTGATGATGAGCCTTTAATAATTTCAATCTGCTTTAAATCGAGTGGCGGGATGGACAGCACACCAAAATTACCCGAAAAACCATCGTACAGCGGCAAGCCGTCGCGCAATAACTGGGTGTAGCGCCCGTTGAGGCCTTGCATCCGTATGGTGGTATTACCCGTGGTAGCCGATGTTTGCTGCACGTGGATGACCGATAAATCGCCCAGGATGCTGGCCACGTTGCCGGGCTTAATCATATTTTCTTCTTCCATCTCCTCCTGTCCCAACACTTCTACCTTCATTGGCAAATCCTCGATGCGCGAGTTGGTGCGGGTTGACGAAACAATAACCGCCTCCATTTCCTGTAATTGCGGCATCAGGCTTATGGTATAAATTTTGGCTGTATCGGCTAACGGGAAAACTAGTGTGAAATTCTGTTTAACATAACCCACCCGGCTTACCGTAAACGTTTGGCTGCCCGGAGCAATACCCGAAAATTGTACCCGTCCGGCCGTATCGGTGTTATGCGCAATGGCTTTGCCCTGCCACGCAACAGTGGCGTCGGTTAAAGGTTGATGGGTTAGGCTATCAGTTACCGCGATTTTGATTTGGTGTTGAGCTAAAGCAATGTTGCTGCACAATATGAGCAGCCATAAAAAACGTTTCATAAGATTTGGCTATCCGAACAAATATTGCCACAAACCTATCCTCCAAAATTGGAGGAATACTGGATATCCAAATCTTATTTAGATTGTCTTAAACTCTCTTAAAGTTACTTTAAAATCTGCTCCACTTTATCGTGTAATAACAGCCACCACCGGCTCAATCAGTTTGCGCGACCCGGATGCATCCAGGTGCAGGCCATCAGCCGTCATGGTTTCTACATCCAACCCAGGAGTGGCATAACCGTTTACAAACAGGCAATGGTTTTGCCGGGCTACTTTGGCAAAATCCGAGCTCATGGCTTGCACCCGCTGACCTCCCCCTTTATATTTTTCGGTAGCCTCGGCCTTGCTGCCATAAGGCGGCGGCGAAATCACCACAATTTTTGCTTTGCTAATGACCGGGTAACTGCTATGCTGTATAGCGCCAATCAATTTAGCCAGGTTAGCTGGCACTTCCTGCTGACGGTCGGCGAAAACAGCTTTGGCATCATTGGTGCCCAATTCTAAAATCACAAAATCGTAAGGGCGTATACCGGTGGCATCGGCGGCTTTTTTCAGGTTGACATCAATTACCATTAACGAGTTGAGCGTGCTATCGCCCAAATTTAAAAACCCAATCGTACGGCCCGACTTGCTGATGTTGTAAATCGTGGCGTTAGGCAGCGCCGTTTGCAATTGCACCGGCCAGCTCTGCGGAAAGGTGCCGTTGCTATCGCCCAAGGTTAAAATATTAAGCCGCTTGTTGGACAAGGCTCCGTTTTGGGCACGAAGCATTACGGGGGCCAATATCATTAGCGTTAAAGCCAAAAAATGCCTGCCTGTTTTCATAAGTTTGATTTTCAATTGATGACTGACGTTTAACTTTCAACCGGATGATTTATTGCATCCTAAACCTTGATTAACGCAGCCACCTATAGCTGCATTTCGTTATTTTTTTATAACCAGCGGTGCGCCGTTAGCAACCACGTTTTCTACTTTAACGTCGGAATAACGGCAGGCCAGATTCGGGTTATCGGCCGTTACTTTAATATTTTTAAAAGTGATATCGCCAATCTTGTCATTCGGGTTACCGTCGATGGTGCCGAATTTGGTGCAATCTACATTGATGTTGGAGAAAGTAATATTATGCACTTGTGCGTAAGGCTTTTCGGTGCTGCCACCTAAATCAAAAAACTGTTTCCAGG
>CAJYSL010000086.1 GCA_913777515.1 uncultured Mucilaginibacter sp. | reverse complement strand
TTAGTCCTAACAGCAGATGTTCAGTCCCGATATAGTCGTGTCCAAGGCGTAAAGCCTCCTCCCGACTATAGGAGATAACATCTTTAACACGTGGCGAAAATTTAGCTTCCATCGAGTACCTTTCTATGTAAATGTTTTTGATTAACATCCGGATGTATAGCTTTTAGGTACGCATTCGGAAGTATGTTTGTTAATATCAACAATGTTGCCAACATTAGGCAACAGCATGTATTAATTGTTAACAAAATGTAATGTGTGGTTTAGATAATGAGCATACTATGCTTTAGGGCTGCAACCTTACCAAAACAGTACTTTTTATTGAAGGTATTAATACATGCAATTTAGTATTTGATTTAATTTATTTTAAATAGTTTAAAAAATAATGTCTGCCGTTACTTATTTGCTACTTCCCACCTGCCAATTCGCCATTTTACACGACATTAAGGCATAAGTGTTACGTCTTTGCTGCCAAAATCAGTACAGCTAATTAGCACATCATTCAGGCGCAGATATTTATACCTTTTTTAACGCAAATTGTTGCTTAACTATGTGCTAATTAAAAACTAAAGTTTTGTTTTTTGTAAAGTTGCTGTAAGTAACTCAATTAATTGATATTTGCCTTTTTAAATTAACAATGGCCGACGAAAAAATAATATTCTCGATGGCAGGGGTAAGCAAGATTTACCCGCCTCAAAAACAAGTACTCAAAAATATTTACCTGTCGTTTTTCTATGGCGCCAAAATCGGCGTTATTGGTTTAAACGGCTCGGGTAAATCATCATTATTAAAAATCATTGCCGGGTTAGACAAATCTTTCCAGGGCGAAGTGGTATTCTCTCCGGGTTACTCGGTAGGCTACCTGGCGCAGGAGCCCCAGCTGGACCCCGAAAAAACCGTACGCGAAGTAGTTGAAGAAGGTGTTGCCGAAATTACCGGCATCTTAAAAGAATACGAAGAAATCAACGAAAAATTTGGTTTACCTGAATATTACGAAGATGCTGATGCCATGGATAAACTAATGGCGCGCCAGGGCGAACTGCAAGATAAAATTGATGCGGTAAACGCCTGGGAACTCGACACCAAGCTGGAACGCGCCATGGATGCTTTGCGTTGCCCCGACCCTGAAACCAAAATCAGCGTATTGTCAGGAGGTGAGCGCCGCCGTGTGGCTATGTGCCGCCTGTTGCTGCAAGAGCCTGATGTATTGTTACTGGATGAGCCTACCAACCACCTGGATGCCGAAAGTATTGACTGGCTGGAACAACACTTAAAACAATATAAAGGCACCGTAATTGCCGTTACCCACGACCGCTACTTCCTGGATAACGTTGCCGGTTGGATATTGGAACTTGACCGTGGCGAGGGCATCCCATGGAAAGGTAACTACTCGAGCTGGTTAGACCAGAAAGCTAAACGCCTGGCCCAGGAAGAAAAAACCGAAAGCAAGCGCCAGAAAACTTTAGAGCGCGAGCTGGAATGGGTACGCATGGCGCCGAAAGCCCGCCACGCTAAGGGTAAAGCTCGTATTGCCAACTACGAAAAACTGGCGTCCGAAGAAACCAAAGAACGCGAAGATAAATTGGAACTATTCATTCCGCCGGGCCCGCGTTTGGGTAATGTGGTGATTGAGGTGAACAATGTAACTAAAGCTTATGGCGACAAGGTGTTATTTGAAAACCTAAGCTTTTCTTTGCCGCCGGCAGGTATTGTGGGCATTATTGGCCCCAACGGGGCGGGTAAAACTACCCTGTTCCGCTTAATTACCGGGCAAGACCAGCCTGATGCCGGCACCTTCCGCGTTGGTGAAACCGTGAAGCTGGGTTATGTTGACCAGATGCACGATGATTTGAAAGCCGACAAATCGGTTTGGGAAAACATTACCGACGGGCAGGAAACCATTTTGTTAGGCAACCGCCCTATCAATTCGCGCGCTTATGTGTCTAAGTTTAACTTTAACGGCGGCGACCAGCAAAAAAAGGTAGACGTACTGTCGGGCGGTGAGCGCAACCGGGTGCACCTGGCTATTACGCTGAAAAAAGGTTCGAACGTATTGTTGCTGGATGAGCCTACTAACGACATTGACGTAAATACCTTACGTGCCTTAGAAGAAGCGCTGGATAACTTTGGTGGTTGTGCCGTAATCATCAGTCACGACCGCTGGTTCCTGGACCGCATTTGTACCCACATCCTGGCTTTCGAAGGCGATTCGCAAGTATACTTTTTCGAGGGTAACTATAGCGAGTATGAAGAGAACCGCAAAAAGCGCTTGGGCGATGTAGCCCCTAAGCGTATCAAATACAAAAAACTGGTAAACTAAGGTTTATTGGTTTGCAATCAAGCGGCTAACCGGTGAACGCAAATGCGTTTACCGGTTAGCCGCTTTTTTTTATTTAACAACACTGCTAAACAGCAAGCGGAACAACATGCTCTACATGATGGTAAGCCGAACGATGCGACGATTTTTTACTGAAATAGCACCTACCGATAAAGAATATAAGGGCAATAATCAATATCAGTTTAAGCCAGAATTTAATAATTCGTAAAAAGAGCATTACACCAATAATGCAGCAAACCACAACGGTTAACCACGATGTTTGGCTCATTAACAGAACAGACAGTAACATCATTTTGAATAGCATATTTTGCAAATGCAAATCTACTTATTTTGCAACATAGCTATGGGTAGTAAAATGATGCATTAAGCCAAAATAAGATTGCTAAACACGGTCGGCCGTGATGACCGCTGAAACCATCCCGGGAGCCGTGTTGTATGACGGCAAAAACGGGTCAATTGACTTGACGTTAAAACTCCTCAAACATCGGTGGCTTCTTTCGACATGGTATAACGTACACACACGTTAAAGGTACATCCTATAGTTATAATTTGTTTTGCTACCCTTTTGTTGCTTCCTCCGTCAATTAAAACAATTGAACTTTTTATAAACCGTTATTGCTTTGTAAATTACGCTTCGAAACTATTAAATGCATTTCATGAAAAAACTTGCCTGCTTTTTACTGGCATTTGTTGTAGCAAACACTGTTGTTTTTGCACAACAAAGCGATTACGCCAAAGAGCATTACACTAAAAAAGAGGTGTACATCACTATGCGCGATGGTGTGAAACTTTTTACCTCCATCTATACCCCCAAAGATGCCTCTGCGCAAAAAAAGTATCCCATTATTATGCAGCGCACCTGTTATAGCGTGGCGCCCTATGGTACTGATAAATTCCCTACCCGCTTAGGCCCGTCTGAACTGATGATGAAGGACGGTTACATTGTGGTATACCAGGATGTACGGGGCCGCTGGAAAAGCGAAGGCACCTGGACCAACATGACGCCGGTGATTGACAATAAAAAAAGCAAAAAAGATGTAGACGAAGGCTCGGACACTTATGATACCATTGACTGGCTGGTTAAAAATGCACCTTACAATAACGGCCGTGTAGGCCAGTGGGGTATCTCTTATCCGGGCTTTTATACTGCAGCTGGTATCTTAGCTAATCACCCGGCTTTAAAAGCCTCGTCGCCGCAGGCACCGATATCCGATTTTTGGTTTGACGATTTTCATCATAACGGGGCTTTGCTGGAATCGTACTTTTTTACTTATCCGGTTTTTGGCGTGCAGAAAAAAGATACCACATCCAAAGCCTGGTATGCCGACCAGAACATCAAAACCAATACCCGCGACGGCTACCAGTTTTTGCTGGATATGGGCTCATTAACTAATGCCGATAAGTACTATAAAAACAACTTTTACTGGCAGGAAACCGTGAACCATCCTAATTACGATGAGTTTTGGCAAAAGCGTGATTTACTGCGCCACTACAAAAAGGTAATGCCTGCTGTCATGTTAGTGGGTGGCTGGTACGATGCCGAAGATTTGCGCGGTCCGTTGGCTATTTTTAAAACCATCAATCAAAAAGACCCATCGGCCTATAACACCATTGTGATGGGGCCATTCGGACACGGGCGCTGGTCGCGCGAGACAGGGCATACCCTACATAGCAATGTGTATTTTGGCGATAGCATTGCTACCTTTTATCAAAAAAATATTGAGGCTAAATTTTTCAATCACTTCCTGAAAGGCAAAGGCGACAAAAACTCCGGCTTGCCTAAAGCCTACATGTATAATACCGGCAAAAAAGAATGGGAAACCTTTAGCCAATGGCCGGTGGCTACGGCATCACACCAAAAACTGTTTTTAGGTGCTGATGGTAAGTTACCGATGAGCCAGCCAGCAGCTGCGGCCTCTACCTCTTTTATCAGCGACCCGCTAAAACCGGTTCCGTATACTGAAGACAATACTACGACGATGGGCTTTACACCTCACAATTACATGAGCGAAGACCAGCGTTTTGCCGGTCGCCGGCCGGATGTATTGGTGTTTCAGACCGACGTACTGCAAAACGACGTAACCTTAGGCGGCGAAATTATGGCCCACTTAAAAGTGGCAACTACCGGCACTGATGCCGATTGGATAGTTAAAGTGATTGACGTATACCCGCCCGATGAGCCTAACCATCCTTACATGCCTAACAAAAACATCATACTGAGCAACTACCAGCAAATGGTGCGTTCGGAAATTATGCCGGGCAGGTTCCGCAACGGCTTCGAAAAACCTGAAGCTTTTGTACCCAACCAAAAAACCAGTGTTGATGTAAAACTGCAGGACGTGCTGCACACCTTTAAAAAAGGGCACCGCATCATGGTGCAAGTACAAAGTACCGCCTTCCCGCTATTTGCCCGTAACCCTCAAAAGTTTGTACCCAACCCTTACAAAGCTACCGAGGCTGATTACATTAAAGCCACTCACACCGTTTACAACGACAGCTATGTTGATGTAGAAGTATTGAAATAGCCACCGGCATTTAATAAAACCAAAGGCGCATAGATTAAGCAGTAGGCTGGCTAATCTATGCGCCTTTTATGTTGATGTATTTGGGTTTCTCTACTCTATGCAATTATCCTTACGCCGGGTATCAACAATGTAAATTATTTTCCAGCCTTCGGCCGTTTTCATCAGCTGAAATACGTCAACGCCGCAATGGCTAAAGGTACT
>CAJYSL010000085.1 GCA_913777515.1 uncultured Mucilaginibacter sp. | reverse complement strand
TGCGTTAAAAAGTTGGCATACATGTTAAAGCTGTATCCGTTGTCGTTGCTAAAAAGCAGCAGGTTACCACCTAAGTGCACAATCAGAAACACGCTCAGAAACAAGCCTGTTAAAGCCATGATGAGCTTCTTTCCCAGTGAAGAGTTAAAGGTTTGTTTTAATTCACTCATTATACAGAAATTTTTATCGTGCAAAAATATTTAATATAACCCGATTAGTAATAACAGTTTTGAGCTAATGTCAAGATATTGTCTATTTAGAAACATTCTAAAATTGTACTTATTTATCGCTTATTTGTATGGTTTTGGCCTATATTCGTTCCCATCCTATACTCATTACATGAAGAATTATCCACTTATTTTTGCAGGTGTTTTAATGTTTGCCAGCTGTACTACCAAACAGCCGCATATAACATTTACCGGTAACGTTCCGGGCCTTAGCGACGGTACTTTTTTGGTGACCGATTCTGCCGGTCAGAGCCTGGCAGGTCAAAACATCACCAACGGAACTTTTAAAATAGATACCACGATTGAGAATAATGGTTACGGCTCGCTAACCATACAAAAGACCGGCGAAAAAGCCAACCCGGTAGAAGTTTACCTGGAGCCCGGCCAGTACACTATCGAAGCTAATGTGAAAAAGCTGGATGAATATCCCAATATCAAATCATCATCAGCTATACAAAATGACCTGACTGCTTATTACACTACGCAGGAAAAGGTTATTGAAAAGAAAATGAACTCGGTGTTTGGCCAAAAGGAAAAGCTGGATATGGATAAACTGAAGCTCGAAGCCTTTCAAAGTTTCATCAAACAACATCCCGACAGCAAGGCTGCTGCACATTTAATGCTCGACCTTAATTACGCAAAAGATGCTGAAGCTTACAACGCCATTTACAATAAGCTAAGCGCTGATGCTAAAAACAGCGAAGAAGGTAAATTTATAGGCAATAAGTTAGGTGTAATGATGAATTTGCTCCCTGGTGCGACAGCCCCGGGCATTGCCGGCAAAACTCCCGACGGAAAGGCTTTTGACCAAAGTCAACTCAATAAAAAAGTTTATGTGTTAGAGTTTTGGAAAGCTGGCAACCAGGTGAGCCGCCTAAACCACCAGGATATGGTAAAAAGCCTAATGAAAAACATAGACATGAATAAAGTCGGTTTCATCAGTATTTCGATGGATACCAAAAATGATTGGTGGACCAAGGCCATTGCCGACGATAAATTGACCTGGCCGCAATACAGCGATTTAAAAGGTGATGAGTCTGCTAATGCCGAACGCTGGGCTATCACCAAGATACCTACTTATTATGTGCTCAACGGTAAATGGCAGGTAGTGCAGCGCGATGTTGATTTTGGTAAACTGGAAGCCGCCATTAACGACTACCTGAGCAAGCGTTAAGCTTACACGGCAAATACTTTTTCGGGCAAAATACCGAAAACCTGGTCGCTCGGCAGGTGGCGCATGGCCACACGGCCTGTAAACTTACCGAAAGACGGCAGGATGGCTTGCCGCTGGCTAAAGGCAAAGCAAGGCAGGGTAATAGCCTGACGGCCTTTACCCACCAGTTTTACGCCGGGATGGATATGTCCGCAAAAAATATACTGTTGGTGCCGGTTTAAGCAATCGTTGTTTTGCGGATGGTGGAGCATTAAAAACGGACCGGCTTTGAGTTGCTGATGGGTAAATACGTTGAGGTCGTGATAATGCTGCTCGGTAATAATATCGTGATTGCCCATTACCAACTGCATATCTATATCACTGAATATATTGCGCCATTGGGCAAAGCCATGCCAGTCAGCATTCATCTCGCTATGGAAAAGGTCGCCTAAAAAGTAAATTTTTTCGGGGTGATGCTGGTTAATAAGTTGGGTAAGCGTGTTTAAATCTTCGTGGGCAACTTGTTGAGGCACGGCAATGCCTGCTTTACGAAAATGCCCGGTTTTGCCCAGGTGTACATCGGCTACTAATAAGGCTTTTTGCTGCTCCCAGTAAATAGCCCGCTCGGGCAGTAGTAATAAACTTTCGCCCAGTAAATTAAAATTCAACCCTACACTCATCTTATGTGGGTGCAAAGATAGGCAAAAAACAAAAAGTCCGGCTGATGGTGTCGGACTTTTTGCTAATATAGTTAGTGTTTAATGTTTATGCTTTTTCGCTTTTAGCATTTACATTAATAGTGCTTTCGGCAAGCTGAGTCAGCAACTCGTCGGTTTTTTTCTCTTCGGCCAATGTTTCTTCCAGTAATTGGGCCGCTTCGCTGTAGCCTAACGTATTGGCTAAAGTACGTAAGGTACCATAAGATGCAATTTCGTAATGCTCTGATTTTTGAGCTGCCGAAATGATACCGGCGTCACGGGTGATAGAACCGTCTTCTGTATCTTCTACAATACTTTCCGATTCGGCAATCAGGCCTTCCATGGCATCACATTTCTTAGCGGCTGCTTTTTCATCAATCATTTCAAATACCTGCTCCAGGCGTGCTACCTGATTGTCGGTTTCTGCTTTGTGTGTTTCTAAAGCGCTGCGTAACTCGTCTGACGTAGCTGCTTTTGCCAGTTTTACCAGCGCTTTCGAAAGGTGTTTTTCGGCCCAGTAAATGTCCTTTAATTCGTCAACAAATAATTCTTTCAATGCCGACTCTTCTACATTGTCAGTATTTTCCGGTTGTTTCTTTTTGGTAGTTGCCATGATGTAAATTTTTTATGTATAGGATTAACATGAAGAATATACATCGGTTTTAACTAATTGTTAACATTGTGTGGATTTTGAAGAAATGTGTTTCTGTAATAAGAAATATTTGCATCGTGCTTTAAGCGACAATCGCCTTTTTTCGTCTTTTGGCCAGTTGCCAAGCTAACTCAGCTGTGGTTAGCGTAGCCACGGCAAACAAGGCAGGTTTTACCCCGCTTCCGTCAGAATTAAAGGCAGCCACTAAGGCAATGATGTAGACAGACAGGGGTAATATTAGCACCGTACATAATCCGCTTACGTTCAACGGAATTTTGAAAGGTCGGGGCCGGTCGGGTTCTTTTAATCGTAGTACAATAAGGGTAATATACTCGAGCGACAAACCGGCGCCATAAACCGTAACATCAATAATCAGCAGTTCAGAAAACGTCCACAACACCATAAAACTTACCACTACCGAGCAAAGTATAATGGATACGTAAGGCGTGTGAAAGCGCGGGTGTAAGCGGTGCAGATAGGCGGGTAATAAATTGTCGGTAGCCATAGCTTGTGGTACCCTGGATACGGATAACAGCACTGCCGTATAAATACCCAACCCGCTGGCCATACCTCCGGCCGCAAACAAAGCCCCCAGCCAGCGGCCACCCAAGTTGGAGCCCAACAACGGGAAGCCTTTTTCGTTCAGTAATTGCGCACTCACGCCCGATTGCAGGGCAATCCAAATAGCCAATACATAAACCACCATCACCAATCCAATGGCTATGGCAATGGCTTTTAAATATGACCGCACCGGTTGCTCTACCTCGGGTGCGTAAGTGGTAATATTGTCCCAGCCCAGGCAATTCCACATTACGGTATATAAAGCCATTCCTAACGACGGAAACGAAACACCGTGCAACCCTGGCGTTGGTACATGGCCCAAACCATGCTGGCTGATGACCAGCACAAACAAAATAAGAAAAGGACTTAATACCAATACGCTGAACAGTACCGATGCACGGCCCACCTGCACAATGCCCAGTATATTTAAGCCGGCCAGGCTCCAGATAACACCAAGGCAAACCAAAGTTTTATGCTGCTCTAACCCGGGGAAAAAGTAGGCGGCATAGCCAACAATTAATACCGGGTAAATGGCCAGGTCGACAAAGGTGTAAATCCAAGTCCACCAGCCTTCATAAAATCCCCAGCGGCTGCCCAATGCATATTTTACCCACTCGTAATAGCCACCGGTAACAGGCATCATGCTGTTAAGCTCCATTACGGTAAAAATGGCCGGCACATCCCAAAGCAGCGGGGTGATGATGAGCAGCAACAAAGCGCCATGCTCGCCTGCGTAAGTAAGCAAAGGTTCGAGCCCATAAGGCCCGCCCGACACGGTAAAAAATATGATGAATACTAACTGTAAAAAGCGGAGCTTTTTGGGCGCTGGTTGTGGGGGCATAAGCCCTAAAATAGTAATTATTTCAGGTTTATAAACCCGCGTTAAAACTCCTCTAATTCAATACTGTCCCAGCCTTGGCGTTTGTAGTAATAAAGCATTACCCAGTAAACGGCAATTGCCGGTATAATCAAAATCCAGATGACGGTTTCCCATCGCGACAGCAAATAATGGCCAAAACCTACCGCGCCGATGAGTCCGGTAATAAGTAGCGAAGTAACTACGCGCCCACCCGATTGTTTAAGCAGTACGGGTTTAGAAAACGGCAAGCCTTTCACCATAAACAAAGCCATCAACAAGCCGTAAATCATGCCGATAACCGATGCCAGGATGATGTCGTTGATAACCTTGGGGCCCCAGATAACAACACCCACCAGGCCAATAATAAAGCAATAAGGCAGATAGTAAAGTGTAACCACAGCTTTATACATGCCCGAAAGTATTTTACCCGGCTGGGTAACAGGCAAGGCATAATATACCCAGGCCGGCTTAAACTTTTCGGAGTAGGAGATATGCTGTAATATAGACGATAATACAAAGGTGCTTAGATACACCAAAAATATGTAACTCGAGCCGGATTGTATTTTATCAAAACGTTCGTCAATACTGCCTTTGCCATTAAGGCCAAAGTACAAGAAGTAAATAGGCACATAGGCCAGTGCCGGGTACACCTTTATTTTAAACTCGCGGATGCGGGCGGCCAGTTTCCAGGTAATTCGGAATCCTGCGTTTTCGACCGGGTCGGGCGCCAGCCAGTTGGCCAGTTGGTTAACCAGTGAGGGCTTGTTTTGGGTGTTGCCGATAGCGGCAGGCACGCTTGGCGCAGATGTATTACCATCGGATGTAGCTGCTGTGGCTAACCGTTTGTTAAAGCCGGGTGCCAGTACTTTGGCTACTAACCACAAGCCGGCCAAAGGTATAGTGATGCCCAGGATAGCCAGCAAACTGGTAAGCAGCGTGGCCCGCGACGGGTGAATAAGCACCTCGTTAAGGGATGCTATCCACACCGGCGGTAAAAAGTAAGCCCAAACTTTTTGGGTTAAGTCAATTTGTACCAGGCTGGTAAAATCAATAACGCGCGGCAGCAGGTAGTAACAGCCGAAAATCACCACCGAAAAAACAATCTGAAAATAGCTGATGATATCCTTGAACTTTTCGGGCGATACGGTGTGCATCATGATGAGATATACTACGTTGACCAGCAGTATACTTAGAAAGGTGATGAGGATGAGCTGCAATAAAAATAGCGGAACCGCCGGCAATCCATCCATAAAGCCGATAATCACCAAGCCACCCAAACCTTGCAGCAGGGCCAGCCTGAACACATAAACACTGATGTGCAGTATACGCGATATGGCCAGCGTGCGGTCGTCAACAGGGCGGGGAAGCAGGATGTATTGGTCGCGCACATCGAGCAGCACGCTGGTAAAATCAGCAATCAGCGTCATCGACATCAGCACCATAAACATCGAAAAGTATACGGTCTGCGCAATTAGCGGGCCCTTAAACACAATCAATACAAAACCGGTCAGCACACCCATCACTATGGTGCCGATTGAAACCAGCCAGGGGTTCGACGTTTTGCCTGTGGCATTTGCCTTGCGCCTGCCGGCAAACATTACGCTTGGCCGGCGGTCGTCCATCATTAACTTGATGCGCAGTATCTGGTAAAGCTGGTAGGTATCAACGCCGGTACGCTCTAAAAAGGGCATCAGAGCGCTTACCATGCGTAACATTAAAGTATTCATGCTGATAGCAGAGAGTTAAGGTTTAGTCGAAAGCATTGATAATGGCATCGGTTTCGCTGGCCGACTCGGTACGCCCTGTCAGGTGCGCAAACACCCGTTCGAGTGTGTCGGAGTGGTCTTGCTTTAACGACTCAAAAGTGCCATCGGCAATAATATCACCTTTGTTGATGAGCAGAATACGGTCGGATACCTTTTCAACCACATCCATCACGTGCGAGCAGTAAAAAATGGTTTTGCCTTCTTGCGATAAACGGGTAATCAGTTCTTTGACCATAATCACCGCATTGGCATCCAAACCCGAAAGTGGTTCATCCAGTATTATAATCTGCGGATTGTGGATAATGCCCGAAATAAGTAACACTTTTTGCCTCATCCCTTTCGAGAAGGTATCCATCCGATCGTTGATATTGTTGCCCAGGCCAAAAGCCATTAATAACTTTTGTGCACGGGTTTGGAGTAAGTTATCTTCTAAACCGTAAAGCTTGCCTATGAAATCAAGATACTCCATAGGTGTAAGCACCTCGTACAGCTCCGCGTTTTCGGGTACGTAACCAATCCGTTTTTTAATTTCCTGCGGATTGTCCTGCATGCTGATGCCATCTACCAGCACCTCACCGCTAAACTCGGGGATAAGGCCGGTCAAAATTTTTACCGTAGTTGATTTACCGGCACCGTTAGGCCCGATGTAACCGATAACCTGTCCCGGATAAATATCGAGCGACAAATTCTTGAGCACTAACTTGGAACCGTATGATTTGGAAAGATTACGTATTTGGATGATAGGGGACTGAGTCATGGGAATATCAATTGCGTGAATGTACAAAAAAGAATATCACTGCAATCATTAGATGATAACCGAAACCAAATGTTACAGCATAAAAAAAGCCTGCGCTAAGGCAGGCTCAAGGTTATTTATAAAACGGCTATTCGTTTTCTACAGCCGAAAGTATTTCGAGGATAACATTCCAGCGGTGCTGGGCATCTTGCTCCCAAAGGCGTACATAATAATAGTTACTTACAATGTTACCTTTACGTATACGGGCACGGCCATAGGTGTAGGCCAAATCGTTGCTGCTGGCACGGCCGCCGTTTAAAGTTTCAGCAGTAATGCTGATGGCTTGGTTAGCCATAAACTTCAGGGTTTTGTCAATACCTACCATCGGGTCAAAACCCGGGAAGTACAAGCGGCCCTCAGGGGTAAAAAACTCTTTATAGGTGCCCACCGTAGATATTTTAAGGCCCTGGTTAAACTGGCGGTCGTTGGTTAAAACAATACCTTTTGATTTAAACGGGTCAACACTGGTGGCTACCTTGGTAGTTTGCACCGGCTCTTTAATATCGGTGGTTTGGGCGGCAGCGCTTTGCGGGTGTTGTATGCCTAAGTTGGTGACCAGTTTAAGGCGGTTGCTTACCTGGTCCAGTTTCCAAACGGATACATAATCACCATAAACTTTATCGTCTTCGGTTTTGCCGTTTTGGTAAACGTATGGCCCTGCGGTAAAGGCCAAATCGCCATTGGCAGATATGCGGGCATATTTAGGCTGCCAGGTTAAGGTACCGGGCTGCTTGTCTATTTTGCCGTAAAAATCGGTTGTTTTAATTACATCCGGTTTAAACACAATGCCCTCCGGGTCGGTAACCGTTAAAAAAGCTTCTTTAATGCCTTTGCGGGCGGCCAGTTTTACAAAATCGTCTTCGGCCTGTATAACTGTTTGTACGGTGGCGGCTTTTTGTGCAAATGCAGTGGCCATAGTGCAGCCAAAAGCGGCAATGGCGAGTATAGCTTTGTTCATTTTCATAGTTAGATTGAAGCCTGATGCAATTCCCTCATTAGGGAAAGATGGCTTGTTTAAAAGAAAATTGTGACTATAGCCTTAACTTACGTTTTCGTATTTTATTGTTAAAGGCTATAGCTTTGTTTTGTTAAGTGTTGAAAATCAGTAATAATTTTAGCTGCTACCTTTAACAAATGGCATCCGGAATGGTGTCACCCGGAGATAAAGCGGCAAATAAGTAAAAGCTTCTTCGAGAGCAGCTTTTACTTATTTAGGTAATCAAGACGCTTAAATTTTATTCCAGGTAGTGCCTTCTTTACTGTCTTTTAGCTGGAACCCGACTTTTTGCAAACCATCACGTATTTTATCCGATGTAGCGTAATCGCGGTTGGTTTTGGCTTCGCTGCGCAGGTTAACAATAAAATCAATCACCTTGGGCAATTCGTCGCTGCTGGTCTGCTCATTTTTCAGGCCTAAAATATCAGTCACAAAGGTTTGCATCAACGTTTTTAACTGCTCAAGATTTTCGGCGTCAATTTTTAGTTTGCCGTCATGCACCGAGTTGATAATGCGCGAGGCTTCAAACAGTTCGGCAATCAAAATCGGGCTGTTAAAATCATCATTCAGGGCCTCGTAGCAACGGGTTGATAATGGCTGAATCTCTACCTCGGTTTGTGCTGATGCCTGCAAGCCATCTAACAACGTATAAGCATTCATCAGGCGTTTAAAACCTTTTTCTGATGCTTCCATAGCATCGTTGCTAAAATCGAGTGTGCTGCGGTAATGAGCCTGCAGCATAAAAAAGCGTACCGTCATCGGGCTGTAGCCTTTGTTCAGAATGGTATTATCGCCACTGAAAAGCTCATAGGGCAAAAAGCTATTGCCTAATGATTTAGACATTTTTTGCCCGTTTACGGTCAGCATGTTGGTATGAATCCAGTATTTTGCCGGGTTTTTACCATAGCAGGCATGGTTTTGTGCTACCTCATTGGTGTGGTGGGTTGGTATCAGGTCGATACCGCCGCCATGAATGTCAAATTGCTCACCCAGGTATTTATGGCTCATGGCCGAGCACTCCAGGTGCCATCCCGGAAAGCCCACGCTCCATGGTGACGGCCATTTCATTAAATGCTCCGGTTTGGCTTTAATCCACAAGGCAAAATCGAGCTTGCCATGTTTTTCGTCTTGTCCGCCCAGGGTACGGGTATTATTTAGCAAGTCTTCCAGGTGGCGGCCGCTTAGCACACCGTAATCATTGGTGCTGTTATATTTTTCTACATCAAAATAAACCGAACCGTTTACCTCGTAGGCAAAGCCTTTTTCGAGCATGATTTTTACCAGTTCAATCTGCTCAATGATGTGACCGGTGGCGGTAGGCTCAATGCTTGGCGGTAATACGTTAAACTCGCGCATGACGTCATGAAAGCCGGTACTGTATTTTTGTACAATCTCCATCGGCTCTAACTGCGCCAGTTTAGCTTTTTTAGAGATTTTATCTTCACCCTGGTCGGCATCACCTTCTAAGTGGCCGGCATCAGTAATATTGCGAACGTAGCGCACCTTGTAACCCAGATGGGTAAGGTACCTGAAAATAAGGTCGAACGATATATAAGTGCGTGCGTTACCCAAATGTGCATCGCTGTATACGGTTGGGCCACAAACATACATGCCCACATGAGGCGCATGAAGAGGGGTAAATTCTTCTTTGGTACGGGTTAAGGTATTGTAAACAAAAACAGTTTGTTTCATGTGCGCAAACTTACAATTTTTAATTAAGCGTTGGTAAGTAAAGGATGGCTTACTTTAGCAGCAGGTTACTGCAAACAGGGTAGTGGTCCGAAAAGCGTTTTTGCACAATATGGTAGCTGTCAACCGAAAAGCCGCTGCTGGCCATAATGTAATCTATCTGGTAATTAGGGAAACTGCCGTTGTAAGTGCGTGCAAAGCCCGAACCCTTTTCGCAAAAAGCATTGTTGATGCCTTTGGCCATTTGGTTTACAGCAAATGAGGCTGGGGTGTCATTAAAATCGCCGGCAATAATGTAAGGGTAGCGGCATTGCGCAGCATGCGATTTAATTTTAAAAACCTGCTCGCTCCGCTTAATAAAAGCCCGCTTTAACTTGCCACCAATACGCATAGATGAACTGAGGTCAGTTTTACCATGCGCTGATACTTTGCTGAGGTATGTATAATCGTCAGTATCAAACCTGATGGACTGTAGGTGGACATTATAATATCGAATGGTGTCGTTCCTTTTCTTAATATCGGCAAATACACACTGGTTACCGCTGCCACCCTCAGACAGCATAATATCGCCCTGGTTTACGATGGGGTATTTTGAAAATATAGCCAGTCCGGTACTTTCCCGCCCCGTATTTAAATTGAAGGGTTTAAAAAAGAAATGGTCCGATTGCATGACTTTCTTCATCGAATCTTTAAGCGCATACTGACCGCGTTTGCGCGAAAAGAACTCTTGTATACCAATAACGTCGGGGTGCTCAGCACTAATCATGAGCAGCATAGCATGGCTGGTTTGCGGGTCGTTTTCGGCACCGTAACGTTTAAAGTTATGGGCGTTGTAAGTCATCACCCGTAAAGCATCCGGGTTAGTCTTTCTGCTGGTTTCTTCGTTCTTAAACCTGAAGCCGAAATTGGCTTTCAGTACGCCCCAGCCCAGCACAATGCAAACCAGCGGCAGTAAAATGTATCTGCTTTTGCGCAGCAGCCAATAGACTAGCAGTGTCAGGTTGCCAATGAGTAAAAAGGGATAAGCCAGGCCAAAAAATGCCACCGGCCAAAACTTACGAGGGTCGGTAACGGGGGCGAGGTAGCTCACCAACAAAGCAAAGCCCAGCATATAGCTGAGCCATAAAAATATTTTATCAATAAAATTAAGCCGGTTTTTATTAGCCCTCATTTTTGCTTGCGCGGAACAAAACCTCTTTCTCGTGTTTGTTCAGGCTTTCGTAACCACTATGTGAGATTTTATCTAAAATGTGGTCAATCTCTTCCTGGCGAGGGGCGGAGGTACTTTGCTGCTGGTAACTTTTGTTTTGCGATACTACTTTAACTTTAGGGCGTTGGGTAAACATGTTGTCTACCGAGCGGCTCCAGTCGCGGCCGCCTTTAAGTTGTTTGATGTAAATAAATCCTAATAAGGCGCCACCCAGGTGGGCAATTTCGCCGCCTGCGTTGGGACCAGTAATGCTTAAAAAATCAATGATGACATAGAATATCGCAACCCACTTTAGTTTTACAGGGCCAATAAACATCAGGTAAATAGTATAATCGGGCAGTAAAGTTGCGGTAGCCACTACAATAGCCATTACACTGGCCGATGCACCAATCACGGTAGCAACCGGCACAACTTCGCTGAACAGTGGGAAGATGTTATAAGCTAACACGTAGAATAAAGCACCAGCCAGTCCGCCGATAATATACAGGTTTACCAAGCGCTTGTTACCCAGATATTCTTCAAAAATCTGTCCCATCCAATACAGCCAGAGCATATTAAACAGGATGTGAAAAATATCATGGTGCATAAACATATACGTAACCGGCGTCCAGAAGTGGGTAGCCAACCGGGGCAAGGAAGCAGGCAGAGCAAGATATTCGTTCGAAAAATTATCGAGCATGCCGTTCCCCATCAAACGAAACAAAGTCGCCGGAACATTAATCAGTAAAAACACCAGTACGTTAATACCTATTAACAGGTTGATGCGACTGCCCGATTGCAGCATCTTATAACGTATATCTTGCCAAAGCGAGTTCATAAAAGTGGAGAGCTGTTTAATTACATAACTTACATATGTTAATAAAAATTGTTTGGCCTGCGCATACCCCAAATTTTTATTAATATAAATCCGAATAGCGCACCGCCCAAATGTGCCCAATGAGCCACCGAATCGCCCGGATTTTGTGCAATACCCGAATATAGCTCAATGAGTATATAACCTATAACAAAATACTTGGCTTTAACTGGCAGCGGTATAAACATGATAAACAATTCGATATTAGGGAAGAGCATACCAAACCCAACCAACAAACCAAATATAGCACCCGAAGCACCAACTATGCCACCTTCGTAAATTTCTTTAAGCTTATTATAACCAGGCTGGGCAAAATAGGGGCTTATATCGCCATGGGGTACTGTAAATGTACCAATTATCTGGTGAACTTCAAAAGCCTGAATCAGCATTTGCAAGGTTAATGCACCAATGCCGGTAATAAAATAAAATTGTAAAAAGCGTTTAGGTCCCATCGTATACTCCAGTGCCGGGCCCAGCGTAAACAAGGCAAACATGTTAAAAAAGATATGCATCCAACCGGCATGCATAAACATGTAGGTTATAATCTGCCAAGCTTTAAAATCAGAAGAGTTGAAGTAGTATGCTGCGAGATAATACTGCAAATCAATGCCGGAACGCTGTAAAATCCAAGTGCCAACGAAGAATATAACATTAAGAATGAGTAGGTTTTTAACAACCGGAGTAAGGCTGTCTAAGGGGTTTTGCCTGTATGCGCTCATAGGTGTGGATATACGGGCTTGGCCGTATCCAGGCCGGCAAGCCCATTATGCTTTTATTGTAAATCTTTAATTCAAATCATCATTTCTCAAACCTGTCGGCCAGTTCGTTTAAAGTAAACGTGCTGATAACGGGTTTGCCGTTTAAAGCGAGGTTAGGCATCTGGCAGGCAAAAAGCTGGTCAATGAGTAAATTCATTTCTTCCAGGCTTAGCCGGGTACCTGCTTTGGTAGCAGCATTTCGGGCCAGCGTGCGCGCTAACGTGTCGCGCTTATCTAACTTTAATATAGCCAGATTGTTTTTAAAGCCTTCCAGTAAATGCTCCAGTAACTGATGTTCGCTCCCTTGGTTAACATCAGCCGGAATGCCATCCATCACCACCGTGTTTTTACCAAATTCGCGAATGTCAAACCCCAGCGCTTTAATATCGGGCAGCAGTTCTTTAAGTAAGGCAAAATCGCTCCCGTTTAGCGTTACCGTTTGCGGAAAAAGGCTTTGCTGACTGGTACCCGAGTGGTTTTGCAATTGCTGCAAAAAACGCTCATATAATATACGCTCGTGTGCTGCCTGCTGGTTAATGAGCATAAAGCCCGATTTGATTTGCGAAAGAATGTACCGGTTATGAATCTGGAACA
>CAJYSL010000084.1 GCA_913777515.1 uncultured Mucilaginibacter sp. | reverse complement strand
AACGGCGCTCCCAGTTCACATTTACCGAAACCGCCATCGAGGCAAAATGCCAGTACTGGTTACCTGGCCCTAATACGGTGCTGCCATGCCCTGCCCCGTTAATAAAACCACCGGGTTTGTATGAGATAGGATTATTAGGTGCGTAGGTATAAGGACCCAGCGGATGGTCGCTTACGTAAACACCATCGCCGTACACATTAAACTCGGTACCCGGCGCGGCATATTGCATATAGTACTTGTTGTTATGCTTGGTTAACCATGGGCCTTCAATATATCCCTTTTCTTTACTGGTGTGGTTTTCGCCAAAGCGTTCCCAGCCGTGTTTAGCTGCATCGAGGTTAAAGAGCTCGTGTATCTGTTTAGCCGGTTTAAAGTTTTTGGTGCGGTCTAACTCGCGACCACGGACGGGATAAACGTTGGATGAGCCCCAAAACATGTAAGCTTTACCGTCATCGTCAATAAACAAATCAGGGTCCTGCAAATCATTCAAGATAAACGGGACTGCTTTCCAATCGCCCTTTTTTGGATTATCTGTATACAGTATACTCATCGAACCCGACGGGTCTCCGGTGGCGTACAGCACAGAGTCTCTGTAGTTATGCACCGCAGGGGCGTTGCTTCCCTGGAAATACCATTTTTCAGGCGTGATAAATTGCCAGTTGGTCATATCCGTAGAATGCCAGTAACCCAACGAGCGGGTAACAAACATATAATACTCTCCACGAAACTTTACTACGGCCGGGTCGGCACCGGAGCGGTACGATAAGCCCTGCGCCGCGTTATAAATCATGTAGGTATAATCTATATTCAGCGGGTTGCAGTAGGTACTGTTCTGGGTAATTTGCGCCCAGGCTGGTGTACTGAGCAGTAAGCCAAGTAATACTTTAAAACCTTTGCGCATCTTATTTATAGTAAGCAGATTTAAAATCGAGTTTGTTTAAGCCTGCTTTTACTTCGGGACAGCTCATGAACAGCTTCCATAACAAACCTGAGCGGCCGTTTTCAATCATCACGGCGATAGGCCCCTGGTCAATACCCAAATAACGTTTAGGATACCAGTTATCCGTTTCGCTAAAGGCATCGTAAAAACCGTACTTACCCCATACCTTGTCGCCTAAATCCTCATACAGATGGCGCATCATTTTTAGCGAATATGCAGGCGTGTAAGGGTAAGATGACAATGCGGCTGTAGGTGCAATAACCCCCAAATCTTCTGACGGGCTATGCCCTGCATAACCTTTTACCGAGTAGCTGGCGGTTAAGCCCCAGCAATCATCGCCGTAGCCTTTGTAACGTTTAGGATTGGTAATGCAATAGGCCCGGTGGATAAGTGTGTGATTTTTTACTTCAGACCAGTAATCGGCATAACGGTCGGTCAATCCTTTGGGGCTCAAACCCAAGTAAGAATATTGCGCCCAAAACAAGGGGCCAACGCTGCCTGCATTACCGTTATGTTTTAAGCGGATGGGATAACCGTAAACCGTAATATTAGTATCAATACCGCCCGAACGTGCCCAGCCTTTGTGATAAGCCGTAGTCGGTATGCTATGGGTAGGCGATGCCGCAGCCATGATATACATAATGAGGCACTCGTTGTAGCCGGTAACCGCAAAGTTCATTTTCCAGCCCACATTGGGCGACCAGTGCCAATACAGTACATCTTTACCGTTACGGTACCAGTCCCAGTCAATTTCGCACCATAGGCGGTCAATTTGCTTAGCCAACTGTTGCTCGGCGGCATTGCCATTTTTAAAGTATTGCCTTACGCAAAGCAAGCCCTGCGCCAGGTACGCCGTTTCGACCAGGTCGCCGCCATCGTCGTTTTTCCCAAAAGGTTTTACTTTGCCGGTTTCGCCATATATCCAGTGCGGCCAGGCACCGTGAAAACGGTCGGCTTTTTCTAAAAAATTAACGGCTTTTTGCAGGCGTTTAAAACCGGCTTGCCGGGTAATGTAGTGTCGCTCAATGCCCGCAACAATGGCCATTACGCCAAAGCCAGATGCCCCGGTAGCCACCACATTTTTATCGTCCTGCGGATAATCGCCATCCACATGGTAACGCTCGCGTGCCAGGCCCGATGTAGGTTCGGCGCCATCCCAAAAGTAATTGAAGGTTTGTTTTTCGACCAGGTTGAGCAGTTGCTCATCACTCAGGCGGGGTTTAGCTTTGGAGGCATTTTTAGCCTGCTGGCCAAATACAAACTGGGTACAAAGGGCAGCAGCGCTGAAGATGAATAATTTTTGAATGAATTTCATGTCTCGTGGCAGTGATGTCCTGAATGGATTAAAAGACTGAATAGCTAAAGGCGCTGTTTTTAGATAATAAACTATCACATTATCCAACCGCAAGTTGCGCCGATAAAACCAATCAAAAAAGCCGGCGGCCAACTCCCGCCGGCTTTTGATTAGCTGAGTATTTGTTTAATTGAGCGTCTGCACAAAGTGCAAACGCCAGTATAACGGGCTAAAAAATTAATAGCCCGGGTTTTGAGTAAGCACACCACGGCTCAAATCAATTTCGGTTTGCGGTACCGGCCAAACTTCGTTTTTGTTGGCTTTCCAGCCCTTAGGGCCAAATACTTGTGCAGCTCTACCTTGACGGATCACGTCGAAATATCGGTCATTTTCCATCGCTAGCTCAGAACGGCGCTCTCTCCAGATGGCATCACGCAAAGCTGTTTTATCAGTAGTAGTTACCCGTGGCAAAATGCTAGCGTTACCTTGGCGGGCACGAGCCCTTACCATCTCAAGCGATGACAAAGCTTGCGCAGTGTTGCCCATCTCATTAGCGGCTTCGGCATTCATTAATAACACGTCAGAGTATCTTAATACGCGAAAGTTTTGCTGAGCGCCCTCATTAAAACCAGACACCCATAAACTGAACGGTACATACGATTTGTAGTTGTACATTGGGTTGTCGGTATTAGAAGGGATTACATCCCCTTCAAACGTAGTAGTACCACGGAAAATGATAGTGCCGGCACGGCGTGGATCGCCTGTTTCATAACTATCAGCTAAATTTTGCGTAGGTACATTAAAGCCCCAGCCTCCACCGCGCACGTTTCTTACACCCTGTATCTGTGAGTATTGCGAGTTAGATGCAGCAGCGTTGCCTGGTACAATAGCTGCTTGTACTTCAAAAAGAGATTCGGAACTGTTTTCGTTTTCCAGTCTGAATACCTTTTCGTAGTTGGATAATAAGGAATAGCCCATGCCCATTACCGAGTTTGTGTAATTAAGCACATCACTCCATTTTTGCTGATACATGGCTACTTTAGCATGCAGCCCTAACGCAGCACCTTTAGTTACCCGTCCCAGATTAACGTTATCGTAACTCTGTGGCAAAGCGCCGGCAGCATCTGTCAAATCTTTTTCTATGGCAGTCCATACTTGTGCTTTTGGAGTTCTTGGTAAATTCAATTCAGAATCATCTTTTACAGTGGTTAAACGTAAAGGAACGTCACCAAATGCTCTAACTAATCTAAAATAAGCATAAGCACGAATAAACTTGGCTTCGGCCAGCAAGCGGGCTTTCAACGTTGCATCCATATTAATTGCGGGTACGTTGTCCAGCACCTGATTAGCCAGATTGATGGTTTGATACTGGCCGTCCCAAAAAGAGTCAAGCTGTCCTTCGGTTGCCGGTACCGTAAAGTCATCATATTGATTCAGGTAAGTTGCATCGTTGGCACTGCTGCCTTTTTCTGCATCATCAGAACCTAAACTTTCAATGGCCATTGGCGCAAAGGCAATGTTGTTCCACGAGCGCAGATTAGCATACATCGCATTTACCGCTTTGTTTGCATCATCTGCATTGTTCCAAAACTGCCCAACAGGAGTTTGAGCTTGTTGTGGTACGTCTAAAAAGCTCTTTTTACAACCTGCTGCAATCAGCACTGCTGCTGCAAACAGGCTGATGCCTAAATTTTTATATATGGTATATTTGATAGTTTTCATTGTTCGTTTTTTTAGAAGGTAACGTTAATACCAAAATTATAAGTGGCAAACAACGGATACACGTTAGCATCCAAACCACGGGTAAGCGGATTGGCAACACCACTGTTGGTTGGGTCAGCACCAATTTCGGGACTGAAACCTTTATAACCGAAAATATTGATGGCATTTTGCGCGTTTGCGTATATGCGTAAACGCTTCATTCTCAACTTATCAGATATAACAGATGGCAAAGTATAGCCTAACTGCATGTTTCTAACCCTAACGTACGCACCGCTTGAAACGTAAAATGAATTAGGTGCAGAGTTGCTGGTTGTGCCGATGTTTACAGACGGATAGGTGTTTGAAGTACCCGCACCATGCCAACGGTTATCATAGAAATCTTTGGTGAAATTTTCGTTACCAAAGCGATATGCTAAATTAGTGTTGTATATATCCACGCCAGCTACGCCTTGAAAATCTAAAGTCAAATCAAAGCTTTTATAGTTAAATGTGGTGTTTACACCATAATTGAATTTAGGGTTAGAATTACCCAATGCTACCCGATCATTACCGTCAATTTTACCATCACCATTGGTATCAACATATCTGAAATCACCAGGCTTTGCTGTTGTTTGCGCAGAAGCAGCTACCTCAGCGGCGGTCTGGAAAATACCTGCAACCTGGTAACCATAAAACTCACCTACCGGACGACCTTCTGCGGTACGGGTAGCCAGTGCACCATTAGATAAACCAGTACCACCATTATAAATTACATTATTTAAAGTGGAAGTTACCTTAAGTACTTCGTTCTTGTTGTAACCTACGTTACCGCTTATAGTGTAATTAAAGTCACCTTTGCTGTTACTTCTCCACGTGATGGCAGCCTCAATACCTTGATTGCGTATTTCTGCCGCGTTAGTATAAATGTAAGAGTCTTTTGTGCCTGCAGATCCCGGAACCTGAATTTGGAACACTGCACTTTTGCTTACGCGGTTATAATAATCTAAATCGAACGACAAATGATTATTAAACATACTACCTTCCAGGCCAATATCTGTTCCTTGTGAAATTTCGGATATAATAAAAGGAGTAGCAATATTAGCAATAGAAGTACCGGTGTATGGTAACTGATTGGTGCCAAAAATAGCTATGTACTCAGGTAATGTATAGGTTGGCTGTATAGTAAGATTGAACGGTACGCCCGCATTGGCTACGCGGCCCCAACTCGCCCTTAATTTCAATGTATTAAATACATTCTGATCTTTCATAAAATCTTCCTGAGAAATTACCCAGCCTGCACCCACTGCCGGTAAATTTCTGTAGGCACCATTACCATAAAACTGAGATGCTCCATCTCTACGGATAGAAGCATTTAGCAAATACTTATCTCGGTAGCTGTAATTAATACGGCCGAAATAAGAAGAAAATGTGTTTAAAGAACTACCGTTGTCGGTAATATTACGGGTAGCTGCTGTACCCAAAGAAAAATAGGCATTTTCAGAACCGGCCGGAACATCCTGCGCAGACAATGTGTAAGCGTATAATTGTTCGCGCTGAGCGGTTTGACCTAATAATACAGTCAGTTTATGATCGCCAAATTTGTTATCATAAGTCAAAGTGTTCTCGGCTATCCAGTTTCTTCTTTCACCACGATAACGGCTCAATGTACTTTGAGTAGACTGTTGCGCTATAGTTGCAAAATAAATTGGTGTGTAGTTGGTGTTTTGAGAGTTGGTAAATTCTCCACCGAACGATGTCCGAAACTTAAAGTTTTTCAAGAAAGTTAGCTGTGCAAAAGCATTACCGGTAAACTGATAACGTTCGCTGCGCTGATTATAAAAATCAATAGTGGCTTGCGGGTTGTAATTATTACCTCCACCTAACTTAACACCTAAACTGTTGTTGTTAGGATCACCGTAAGAACCATCGGCATTAAAAACCGGAATTACGGGAGCAGCTCCGTATAATTGGTGGAATATTGTATTGCTATTTACATCCCTCCCACGACTGTATGCTCCGTTTAATTTTACACCAAAATCTAAGTTTTTGATTGGCGTAACATTGTTGCTCAAACTTAAAGTATAACGCTTGTAACTGTTTGTCTGCACGATGCCATCCTGATCAAGTACACCCAACGACACGTTATAATCAGACTTCTCGGCGCCACCGTTAATCGACACCTGATGATTTGTGGTGAAAGCGCTACGTAAAATTTGCTTGTACCAATCAGTACCAGCGCCTAAACTGCCTGGGTTGGAAAAGATAGCTGCTCCACCGTTGCTTGTTGTCAACTCATTAATTGCAGTTGCATACTCAGATGCATTGGCCATTTTAACCTGGTTAGTTACTTTTTGGAAACCTGCGTAACCATTGTAATTAATTGAAATCTGCCCTTTGCGCCCGCGCTTGGTGGTAACAATAATTACACCGTTTGATGCACGGATACCATAGATGGCGGTACTTGATGCATCTTTTAAAACGCTGATGTTGTCAATGTCGGCCGGGTTTAAAAAGTTGATATCGTTATACCAAACTCCGTCTACTACGTACAACACACTGGTATTCCCGTAAACGGTACCTGTACCGCGGATGGTCACCTGCGGTGAAGATCCAGGAGCGCCGTTGTTCACAATGTTAACACCAGCAACTTTACCCTGCAAAGCGCTTACTGCATTTGGAGTTGACTGTTTAGCCAATTCGTCTCCTTTTACGGTAGCAACAGAGCCGGTAACGTCAACTTTACGTTGGGTACCATAACCCACTACTACTACTTGTTGCAAATCGTTCACCGATGGTGCCAGTTTTACATCTAAGTTAGCACCGGTGGCTGCCAGCGTTTGAGTAACGTATCCTACATAAGTAAAGGTTAATTGTGCATTGTTGGCTGCACTGATTTTGTAATTACCATTCACATCAGTTTGTGTTCCGGTAGAGGTGCCTTGTACACCTACACTCACGCCTACTAAAGGCTGTCCATTGGTTGCGTCAGAAACTTTTCCGCTGACTGTAACATTCTGCGCGAATGCAGCGTCATAGAAAAAAGTTAATAGCAATGCCAATAAGGAGACTGCGTAAATTCTCTTCATAATTGGTTGATGAAATTTTAAAACTTAATAATTAGGTCCCGAAGGTTCAGCAAAGTTGGGGAGGATAGTATCGTGTAACAAATTTCGTTACACTACATAACTACATCATCTTAAAAATGTTTTTCAGAGCATTCTCTTTCGAAATTTAAATCGTTGATTTACAGACACATTTTATTCAACACACTACTACACAAGCCTTATCAAAAAAATGATTGAATTGCGCTTTAGCCACAAGTGATGAGAGGTAATGATGTAGTATTAAAGCTCAATTAGAAACTCTACCAGGTTCTTATCATGAGGAATATTCAACTTTTTACGCAACCGATAACGACGAATTTCGACGCCTCGTAAAGATATATTCAATAATGAAGAAAGTTCTTTACTACTCATATTCATCCGCAGGTATGCGCACAATTTTAAATCGTTTGGTACCAGTTCGGGGTGTTGCGCTTTCAATCTTTTAAAGAAATTTTCGTGGGCTTCATTAAAGCTTTTCTCAAACAGGTTCCAGTCTCGTTCATCATTCCGACCCTCATTAATTACTTTCTGTACACGACTTATCTGCTCTGTAGGTAATTTCTTACCGTTCTCGTCTTTTAACTTCATTAACTCGTCGTTGAGTTTTTGAAGCAGTTCATTTTTATATGCTAATGACATTGCTGAATTAGACAGTTCCCGATTTTTAGAGTCCAATTCAGCTTGCAAATTTTCGGTTCTAAGTTTCTCTATTCTGCGTTCGTTAGCTTCAGTTTCTTTTTGCAAGATATCTTCCTGTTCCTGCCTCAATTTACGTGCAATGGCCGCGCTATCCCTTTTAAGTTTTAATTCGTATACTCTCTTGCCAATGTATAAAATCATGCCTAAGAGGATGATGTATACTACCCAAGCTCTTTTACGAGCATACCATGGTGGCAACACTTCAAATTCAAAACTGGTTATACTACTCATTGCCCGGTTATCAATACCGGCACGTACTTTAAAAGTGTAGGCACCCGCACTTAGATTGGTGAAATCTTTTTGAGTTGCTGTGCTCCAATCCGACCATTCCTTAGAATAGCCGTCTAAAAAATACTGAAATTTAATTTGAGCCTGTCGGTAATAAGGCAATGCATATGATATTCTGATATTATTCCGGTTATTTTCGACATAGACTTTTTTACCCGATCCGCTGCCCTCTGTAATTACTTTGTAACGGTCGGTAATGTCGTCTACCCGACGTATTAGTACCGCAGGAATATTTTGCAATGGGTTATGAGCAGCACCCGAATTAAGATCGTAGATCACAAAGCCGTCATCAATACTCACCAGATAAATTGAATTGCTGATGCGGTTAATATTTTCATAATACTGAACCATACGACCATCCAGCATACTGAAACGACTATAATCAACCTTAATTTTCCCGGATTCTGAAAAATCGACTAAGGCAACTTTACCATGATTGATGAACCAATACAGATGCTCACCCGCATTAATGATGCGGTTCGCAGCAGCAAAGCTACCCAGCTTGTTGTTGAGCACATTGTATTTTGAAAAACGATTGCTCAACTCATCGTAAGTGTAAAAGCCGGCGTTCGTGGCAAATACAATCTTTCCTTCCAAATCGAAAACGTTGACGTTATAAATGCCCGGCAAGCCATCTTTTTCGCTAAACGACTTTTTGGCTATAACGTTTTTATGATCGGCACTTAAGGTAAGTTTGGTTAGCCCTTTGTATGGGTGACTTACCCAAATATTGCCTTTATTATCTTCTTCTATTAAACGGGATGGCTCTGTAAAACCGGCAATGCGTTGTACCAGTTTCCATCCGTTATCCTTTTTATACAGCGCCAAGCCATTATAAGTGCCCTGAATAAGATAATCAGGATTTGACCGAAGTGTTTTGATGGTCCAGCCACCGCTTAAATCAGATATTTTTTTAATTTGGTTACCAAGAACCTGATAAGTACCGTTATTATGGCCGCAAAGTAATTCGCCGTTTAAAACAGTCAAATCCCATACCTGTCCCTGCGAATTGGGGATCATTTCAAAATCGAATGCACCGTTACGCAGCGGCCAGTTACTGTAATACAAGCCGTGATTTGTACCTAAATAAATTTTTCCCTGATAAATGATGCTGGAATATACTGTCCCAAACTTGCCGGTTTTATCCATGTTAAAATACAGCGGCGAGTTAAGCTCAATACGGTCTATACCATTGTCTAAACCGGCCCACAAATTGCTGTTATTATCAGCATACAGGCTTAAAACGGTGTTGTTTTGCAAGCCCTTGCCTTTGTTAATTTGCTGAATTACGTTTCCGTTTTCGTCCAGTATAATAATGCCATTAAGTATTGTACCGTAGGCATAATATTTATTGAGCACCTTAACACCATTGTTTAACTGGTAGCTTTTTAAAAAGCTATTAGCAGGTGTATTGAAGGCAGTTAACTTTTGCCCGTCATAAACAAATAAACCTTGGGCATCGGTACCGATAAGCAGGCTGTTGTTTTTAAATGGTAAAATAGAAAGAATACCCCTTATCCCGGCACAGCCCGGCAACGGTACCAATTTGTCATTA
>CAJYSL010000083.1 GCA_913777515.1 uncultured Mucilaginibacter sp. | reverse complement strand
AACACCTTCGTTACCGTTATCACCAGTTAAAAAACTTACACAATTCTGTTTATTTAATGTATCATTGTTGTTACCTTTAGTGACTAATTATTTTAATAGCCATTGAAAAATTATCTACTCGCTCTTTTGTGTTGCGTGTTTTTGTTCTCGTGTAAAAAAGACGTTTCTGTTGCCCCGGCAGACATCACTGCCGAAAGCATGCTGGATGCTACCGACGATAGTTTGAGTGTGCTAACGATGATGACTAAAGCCGACGCCTCTAAGTTTGAAGGTGCCATGCTGGTTAATCAAGACACCTCGTTCACATTTACATCTCGCGTTTGGCAGGGTATTCCAACCGTCACTGTTGCCCGTAATGGATACATTTATGCAGCCTGGTATTCGGGCACAGCTAAAGAAGGTCCGGGTAATTACGTTATAGTACAGGTAAGCACCGATAACGGCCAAACCTGGAAAGAAAACGCACTTATTATTAACCCGACCAATCCTAAAGTCCGCTTTTTTGACCCATCCCTATGGACGGATAAAAATGGTAACGTATTGTTATGCTGGACCAAGTGTAAAAACAAACTCTGGGATGGTGTAGGCGGCGTATGGTACAGCCAGATTAAATACGGCGGCGGCAGGATGATGTACTCTACCCCAAGACGCATTGCCGACGGTGTGATGCTGAACAAACCTGCAGAAAGTAATGATAAGGAAGAAACCTTATATCCTATCTCGGTTTGGCGTATTAACATGGCCGGCCAGGTAAACGATAGCGGTATCAATATCTTCCGTTCATTTTATGATGATGTGGCCAGAAAACCAGGGCCCATCAACCAGGTTGGAACCATACCGGCCAGCAATTTTTTACTTACCTACAACGAGCACCAGATTGTACAGTTAAAAGATGACTCTTATTACGTGTTGATACGCGGTATTGACGGGGTATACCAAACCACCAGCAAAGACATGATTACCTGGGCACCGGTAACCAAATTTACCGGCATACCGGCCACCACCAGCAGCCGCTTTTTTATCGGCCGTTTAAATTCGGGTAAACTGGCCCTGGTCATCAACGATTCAAAATCGCGCACTAATCTCACCATTTATTTGTCTGACGACGAAGGTAAAACCTGGGGCAACCGGATGCTGATTGACAGTGACAACCCGGTTACCTACCCCGACCTTACTCAGGACAAAAACGGTAAAATCCACGTGATTTATGACTTTGACCGCTTTGGTAAAAAGAACATAAAAATGGTATCATTTACTGAGGCTGATGTGTTAAGCAACGCTACTCAAAATATTAAACGTACCCTTATCAGCGGCTTGCAATAAGCAGTACGCTTTCAGGATATTAAAACGCAGCCCTCAATTAAGAGGCTGCGTTTTTTCGTTTTAAAGAATTGTGATAACGTTAGGTAATATAAATTTTCACGCTAACCTTCATGCTCTGCGGCCGAAAGTTCGTCAAGGCTTTGCTGCATTTGTGCGATACATCCAAAGTATGCCCGACTGTAATACAAGTGATTTAACGCCAAGAAAACTATGGTGAAAGCTACGCAGCACAAAAGCTTGACGATTGCAAGCGGCAACATCACATCCAAATGTTCTGCAATCCAACCGAATGTAGCATAGGCAATACCACTCGTCCAAGACGCGGGAATGATTAAATAGAATAATGCCGGTAACATTATCAGTATCTGCAGAGTCATTATTACATAAAAACGTCTGAAATCTTTTATGATGCGATTGAGGCTTCCAGCAAGATTTTCCCCATCAATAACATTAAATATTTCTTTTTGCCGCTTTAAAGACCAGAGTCCTACGATGGCCACAATTACGCTGAATAGAAAATCTGTGAGCATTATTGAATAAAAGTGATTGGTGCGCTGCGGTAATATGACGTAAAGTGCTATCAGTAAAAGCCAAACCACTGCCATTACTTTATAAACATTAGTGCCGGTTTTATACCAGTGATTATTTTTCTGCTGAATTTGCTGTAGGTTAATTTCGATGTTGTTCATCATGGTTTCTAATTGGTTTTGGGTAAGTTTTTGTTGGGTAAGCTGTTTTTCCTGTTCGGCCTGCCAGTAATCTTTCAGTTGGTCTAAATCCATTTTATTCGGGGTTTACCAGGTTTTTAAGTTTCAGTTTAATCTGATTGATTTTGTATCCAACGTTCGATTCGATAATACCTGTTATCTCCGCAATTTCGCGGTAGCTGTGGTTGTCCATATACGGCATGGTAATGGCCCGCTCTACATCGGTGAGCCGCTCAATGGCTGCATACATCAGTTTGGAGCGGGCAACGCTTTCTTCATCGTTTACGGCTTCGATTTTAAAAGCTTCGTCGGTCAGGGTTTCGGTTGAGCTACCGCTTTTATGTTTGCGCAGGCGCAATATGGCCGTGTTTAAGGCCACCCGATACATCCAGGTGGTCACCTTAACGCCGCTGTTAAACGTGGGATAGGCCCGCCATAATTGCAGCAATATATCCTGAAATAAACCCTCCTTATCCTCGTCCTGGTTGCAATACATGTTGCAAACCTTAAAAATGAGGCTCTGGTGCTGGTTAATAAGGTTGATGAACGCTTCTTTCAAAACTCTTTTTTACAATTAGTCGCAGCGGAGGTAAAAAACTTAGTTGTAATAATAAATATTTTTTTGAGGATGATTTTACCGGGAATATACAGCAGTGACTAAGCATTTATTGCCTTCGGCATAACGCTCACTTCTCCCCGCATGTCCTCCACCCGTAACATCAGTATTACGTACGCCGGCAGCGTGCTGCAAAAGTTTATTTTCGCGGCCTTGCTGCAATATTTTTTGCATTTATTTGTTACTGCTTTGCTATGAATGCTCAACCTGTAGCCATGGAAATTTTAGACTGTACCCTGCGCGACGGCGGCTATTACACCCAATGGGATTTTAGCCAGTCGCTGTTGTTACCCTATTTTGCCGCTATGGAGGCCCTGCCGGTTACCATGGTCGAGATTGGTTACCGCAACAATGCGTGTAACGGCTACTACGGGCGGCATTACTACACCCCGGTATCGCTGATGCAGCAGGCCCGCCAGCTGATGCCATCCAAACAGCTGGCCCTAATGCTCGACGAGAAAAGCTGTCCGGCGGACAGTCTGCACTTGCTGCTCGAAAGCTGCAAAGGCCTGGTAGACATGTTCCGGATTGCCGTAGCGCCCAACCGTCTCCAGAATGCTTTGCTGATGGCGCAGGTCATTAAAGACTTTGGCTTTCAGGTAGGCATCAACCTGATGTATGCCTCTACCCTAACGCCCGACGCCCCTGCCTTAGATTTGATAAGCCAAATGGACGGCCTGGTGGATGCCCTGAGCCTGGTAGACTCGTACGGTGCTATCTACCCCGACAAGCTAGCGGCTCTGCTACAAGTGTGCCGTAGCAAAACGCAACTCCCTTTAGGCTTTCATGGCCATAACAATATTGAACTGGCCTTTGCCAACTGCCTAACGGCTTTACAAAGCGGTTGCACCATTATTGATGCTACTGTTACCGGTATGGGTCGCGGTGCCGGTAATCTTAAGACCGAGCTGCTGCTCACGCATTTAAATAAATACAACAACCTGTCAGTTAACTTTGACGTGCTGAGCAACGTGGTTAACGAGTTTGAAAAGCTGCGCGAAACTTACGGCTGGGGCACCAACCTGCCCTACATGGTATCGGGCATTAACTCGCTGCCGCAAAAAGATGTGATGGATTGGGTAAGCAAGCGTTACTACTCGGTACAAAGTATTGTGCGGGCGCTGCATAGCCAGAAAGATGTTCATCAGGAACGCGGCAAGTACCCTGTGTTTAACCCCGAGGCGCCATGTAACCGCGCGCTTATTGTAGGCGGCGGACCATCCGTTGAAGAGCATATCGATGCGGTGCTGACACTCGTAAAGCGCAACCCCGATGTTTGCATTATCCACGCCAGCGCCAAAAACGCCCGATGGTTCTCGGGTGTAGAAAACCGGCAATATTTCTGCCTGGTAGGTAACGAAGGGCAACGACTGGAGCAAGCGTTCCAGGACTTAGGCAACTGGAACGGCGATTGTATTTTACCGCCTTACCCGCGCAAAATGGGTACCTTTGTGCCGGCCGCAGCTCAAAACCGCACCTTTGAGCTGCCAGCGCCCGACAAGCAACTCCTCAACCGCGATTCGCATACTTCGCTGGCTATACAAACTGCTATGGCTTTGCATGTTAACGAGGTTTATATTGTTGGTTACGACGGGTACGATGGCGGGGCTATGAGTAACCTTGAGCAGGATTTGATTGAAGAAAACAACACCCTGTTCAGGTACGCTGCCGAACATTTTGATACTTTTAAAGCTTTAACCGCTACACGATATAATATTGCCGACCAGGCTTCGGTTTACCAGTTTACCTTATGAAGATTTTAGGAATTATCCCTGCCCGCTATAAATCGTCCCGCTTTCCGGGCAAACCGCTGGTGATGCTGAACGGCAAACCCATGATTTTGCACGTAGCTGAAAAAGCAGCTGAGGCACTTGGCGTGGAGAACGTAGTAGTAGCTACTGACGATGACCGTATTGCCGACGTGGTAAAACAAGCCGGCTATCAAACGGTAATGACTTCAGACACCCACCCCACCGGTACCGACCGGCTTTGGGAGGTAGCGCAAAAAATACCGGCCCAGGTGTATGTAAACCTGCAGGGAGATGAGCCGCTGGTAAACCCGCAAGACATCATCAAGGTGGCCAACCTAAAAGCTGAATATCCGTCGTATGTCATCAATGGTATGAGCGAGCTTGCCCCGCACGAAGATCCGGCCAACATCAACATCCCCAAAGTGCTGGTTAACTCACGGAATGATTTGGTATACATGTCGAGGCTGCCTATACCGGGCATCAAATCGGCCAGCAGTGGCACTCCGGTTTACCTGAAGCAGGTTTGCATTTATGCCTTCAGCTATGCCGATTTAAAAGCTTATGGCGAAATGGGCAAAAAAGCCGAGTTTGAAGCATTTGAAGATATCGAAATTTTACGCTTCCTGGAATTAGGCATTCCGGTAAAAATGGTGCATACCCAAGCTAACACTTTGGCCGTAGACGTGCCGGAGGATGTTGAACGGGTTGAGCAAGCTATCAAGCAGTCGTTGTAAGAAAAATTTAAAATTATATAGTCCATTTTTAAAGTAAGCGATTACACAATTTGTGCAGCGTGTTGCCTGATGTAACAACTTGTGTTCACTTCAATTAACCTGAACGCAACAAAAAAGTTACTCAAACAATAATTGAAAATTTCCGTAAGCAACACATTAACAACGGGTTAATCTTTTGTAAATTTCCGTGCTTAAAAGATAACTTTTGCTTTAACTATACGTAAAATTGGCTGTTAAAAAATTTACTATCTACATGAATCAGTCACACACGTGCCCCCGATGCAAATCTGACCATGCAGGTCGCATACCTAGAACGTCTATTGTAAAGTACTTCTTCTCGTTTTTGCCGCTCAAACGCTTTGTATGCTACCATTGCACCAGGACGTTTCACACCTGGAGTTAAACCTATTAATCACATTGAGCCGGCATACGCCGGCTTTTTTTATGCTTTATATTTAGGGTGATAGTTGGCGGTGCTCCGTTTATACTAACTTTGCGTGGCTGCTACGGCTCAGGTATTTTTACAAAAAGCTCATGTACGAAGTCATCACCCATTCTTTACGTTCGCTGGTTAATTTTACCGATGATGAACTGTTTAGCTTTATGCAAAAGCTGAAGCCCATGCGCCTGAAAAAATATACCTGTTACCTAAAGCCGGGCCAGGTTTGCCATAGTATGGTGATTGTGCACCAAGGGGCGCTACGCTATTTTGTCCGTAATGACAAAGGCGACCAAACACTGGGCTTTGCCTTTGAGGGCGAATGGCTGGGCGATTACGAAAGCTTTTTACTAAAAACCCCTACACACTGCTATATCGAGGCTTTGGAAGATACTGAGCTGTTTATGCTAAGCTATGCCGACATGCAGGAACTGTACAACAAGAGCCAGCGTTTTGAGCGGTTTGGCCGACTGATAGCCGAGCGCCTGTTTATAGAGACAGCCAAAAGCAAAAGCAAACTGCTCACTCAAACCGCCGAAGACCGATACCTGGAACTGCTTACCAACCAGCCTCGGATATTTGAGCGTCTGCCTTTGGCACTCATCGCCTCTTACCTGGGCATCCAGCCGCAAAGCTTGAGTCGCATTCGTGCGCGGTTGCTGAGCGTTAAAAATTAACCTGGGTTAATTAATCAGCATTGCTTGTTAACCTGGGGTTGTGTTATACGGCCGTTTTTTGCTGCAGATTTGCATAGCATTTACTTAAACAAAACTTAGTTGCTATGCCTTACTTACGCTTTACTTATCCGCTTAACAATGTACTGTTCAACACCGGTCTGGTACATATGGCCATGTTGGTTGTTTTTATGATAGCCTCAATGTTTGACCACCGGCAGGTGCTGGGGATTAATCTGTGGATCAAACCTATCAAATTTGCCCTCTCTATCGCTATATACTGTTTTACCTGGGCCTGGATAATTACTTACCTGCCGTCAGTTACCGTGCAACGCGACTTTGCCTGGTTTACGGCAGTTGCACTACTGTTTGAAATGGTGGCCATTTCTTCGCAGGCGGCCTTTGGCAGGCAATCGCACTTTAACGTAAGCACGCCCTACAGTTCTGTTTTGTTTGGCCTGATGGGAATCGTGATTCTGCTGCAAACTTTGTTTGCGCTGTACGTGGGCATACTGTTCTTTGGCGTATCGTCCAGCGCGCTAAGCCCCGCTATGCTTTGGGCTATCCGCTTAGGTATCATCATATCCTGCGTATTTGCCTTGCAGGGCGGCTACATGGGCTCTAAATTATCGCATACAGTGGGTGCAACGGATGGCGGCGCAGGCCTACCGGTATTAAACTGGAGCCGTGCCGCCGGCGATTTGCGTATAGCGCACTTTGTGGGTTTACATGCCTTACAGGTGATACCGCTATTAGTGGCTCTATTGGGCATTACTAGTGCCGCACCGGTGATTGTATTCAGCACAGGCTACTTTGTCCTCACGTCGGCATTGTTTTACCAGGCTTTATTGGGGCGACCATTGTTTTAAAAAACGGCCGCCTTAATAAAGCTTTAAGATTATCGCAAGTAATTACCTCGGGCCGGCAGTAGTACCGGCGCTGGTGATAGTTGTGCTTTGCTGATTTAGTTCATCCAGTTTCTGCTGTTTCTTTTCAATTTCCTTACCCAACTTTTCAATTTTCTTGTTGGTATTCTTTACCTTTTTTTGTGCATCATCAGCATCGGCAGCTTCGTTGTGTGCACGGCGGGCCATTTTGGCTTCTTTGCGCACTTTGCTTAAATCGCCATCAGTGGCTTTTGCGGCCATTTCCTTGCTTTTTTGGGCGGCTTCTTGCGCCACCTTGGCTTGGTCCTGACTGGCAGCCTCGTACTCGGGCAACTTGGTTTTTAGGTCGTTTAATTCAGTGTTTAGCTCGGCAATGTCGCGGGTAAGCTTGTTGCGCTCGGCGTTCAGCTTAGCGGTATCGGCCAGGGTTTTGTACTTCTGCCCAAACGCTACCGATAAGGTGCAGCAAAAAATAACGGCTAATAAACCTGCGGATTTTAACATAGTTGATGGTCTCATAGGGACTTTTGTTCGTATCAGCTAAAAATTAAAAATAGTGCTTTTGAGCATCGGCTCCAATGGCAAATCATCATTGGCACCGACCCCAATATACGCAACAAAACTAATTTCGGATTTTAAACTGTTTTTTACGATGATGTTAAGCGATTTATCAAGCTAATCGAGAAACCACACCGGCCAACCCACAAAAAAAGCGGGTACCGAATTAACGATACCCGCTTGAGCGTAAGTGTGTATTTTTAGTGATTAATAACCCGGATTTTGCCCAAACTCCGCACCGTTACCCAACGCATTTAGCTCTACCTGCGGTACCGGGCGCAAGCGGTGGAATGGCTTTACATCGCTTGCGCTGATGTCGGGGTTAGCGGTAGTGATGCGGGTCACAAACTGGTCGCCGGTGAGGGTGCGTTTCAAATCGTACCAGCGCAGGTGCTCGCCGCAAAGTTCGCGGGCACGCTCGTCCAGTATAAAATTGATACCGCCGGTTTGTACCTGGGCCGCGGTAATTTGCATGGCCGCCGTTTGGTTAACCGGCGTTTTGATAGCCGCGCGGGTACGCAACACGTTTAATTGGGTAGCCGCAGCAGCAAAGTTGCCTAACTGAAATTCGGCCTCGGCAGATATCAGGTACATCTCGGCCAGGCGGATAACCATAATATCGTTAAAGCCGGGCTGCGCATCGGGATTGGTACGGGTGTAATCCAAAAACTTAATCATCGGCACAAAATCAGTCAATGATTTAATGGTACCGTTGGTGTTATACAAATCATTAATGTCGTACAATACCCAAGGCTTGGTGGCTTTGTCGGCTACTACATTTTTGGTGATTTGCATAGCCAAACTGCTGCCGGGTGTCAAAGTAGTGCCCACTACCGAGGCTGCCTTGCCAAAGGTATTGGCCGTAGCGGTGGTCCAGGTAAAGGCCGTGTTAGCGGTCCAGTTTTCCTGGAAACAAACGGCGTAACGTCCGTCAATTTGCTCGTTAAACAAGTTAAGCAGGTAGCGGGTGGGCTGTAAACGTTTTTGGTTATCAAAACCGTACTGTATGCTGCGCACCAAACCTGGCCGACCGTTATAAGTAGTTAAAAACCAGGCATGCAAACGGTTAGCGTTGTCATCATAATCTAACTGTTGGTTAGTCGAATTACTGATGATGTAAAGCGCTTCTTTATTATTCTTGTTATTGTTCGGGTTCCACAAGTCGGCGGGTGATGCCCACAAATCGGTGCCTAACTCGCCTTTGCGGGTTATTACATCGTTAGCTATATTTCGGGCCAGCGTCATATAATCATTACGCTCCTGGCCGGTCGCATAATAGGCTCTGGACAGATAGGCACGCGCCAGCATACCCAACGCCGATTTTTTAGATGCCCTGCTATACTCGTTACCCCAAAAACTGGCGTTAGGCAGATTATCGGCGGCAAATTTAAGGTCGCTGATGATGAGGTCATAAAACGCGCTTACCGGGCTGCGCTGGGCGGTCAATTCTACGGTGGTGGTTTCGGTAGTGCGTAAATTTACGCCACCAAACTGCTCTACTATATGCCAATAATAAAAGGCACGTAAAAAGCGGAGTTCGCCCAGGCGACGGGCTTTATCGGCCATGTCGGTAAACCCGGCCTGGTCAATACGATTAATACCGGCATTACACTGATTAATGGCGCGGTAAAATAGCCTGAAGATGGTACCTGCCGAACTTGGCGATGCCGGGGTTAGACCAATGTACTTGGTTACCTGGTTGGCGTAGCTTATTTTATTGGCAGTAAACCAAAGGTCGGTTCCTCCTTCCGATATCAGTGGTCCGTCTTCTTTACCATAGTAAGCCCGTTGCTCCTGGTAGGCGCCGTTTACGGCAGTTACAAATCCTTCGGGGGTGGTCCAGGTGGCATCAGCCGTAGCGCCACCCGGGTTATATTCGTCGAGCCGTTTGCTGCACGACAGCAGCGATACTGCAATCATGCTCACACCGGCAATTTTATATAAGTTCCTTTTCATGGTTATCGTAAATAATGAGGATTAAAAATCGAGGTTTACACCAAAAACCAATTGGCGGCTAAGCGGCGACGACTCAGCACCGCCACGCTCCGGGTCGTAGTTGCGCAGCAATTCGCTTTTGGCATAGGTAAACATGTTTGATGCAGTAGCATAAAAACGCATGCTGCCAATTTTCAAACGGTCGGTGACGGTTTTGGGTAGTGTGTATCCTAAGGAGATATTCTTCACCTTAAAAAACGAACCGTCGATGTAAAACAACGATGTATAGTTAGTATTGTACAAGTTAGACAAGCTACCACGGCCCGGACGAGGGAAATCATTGCTTGGGTTGGTTGGTGTCCAGTAGTTAAAGTTGGCCGGTCCGTTTTGTGCGGCCGACGGGTCATAACGTCCCAAAAACTCGCCGTATACCATTTGGCCATAGCGGGCAATAATAAACACGTTTAAATCAAAGTTTTTGTACGTAAAGGTATTCTGTAAACCGCCGTACCATTGCGGTTGGGCATGGCCAATCACGGTGCGGTCGTTATTGGGGTCGATGATACCATCACCGTTCAAATCTTCAACCTTGATGGTACCCGGCTGGTATTGCGTACCTGTAGCGCTGCCAAAGCGGGTGCCGGTTTCGCCGTTTTGCCAGATACCGATTTTGCGGTAATTGTAAAACGATTGCACCTGCGAACCAATAAAGAGCGATTCGCGCTCGATGTTGGTAGCGCTAAAGATATCGCGGCCATCAACCAGGCTTAATATCTTTTCGGCGTTGTGCGAGAAGGTGCCGGTGGTAGCCCATTTAAAATCTTTGGTTTGCACGTTAACCGTTGACAAGGTGATGTTGATACCCTGGTTTTGGGTAGACGCAATGTTTTGGAAAACCGTAGTTTGCCCGCTTGATTGCGGCAAGGTACGCGGGTACAACAAACCGGTTGTTTTGGTGCGGTACCAGTCTACCGTTAAGGTAACACGGTTTCTAAACGCGGCAATGTCGGTACCGATGTCCAGCGTGCGCGATTTTTCCCAACCCAAGTCGGGGTTACCTACAGTGCCGGTAAAGGTGTAAGCCGGTGCGGCTACGTTGCCAAAGCCCATCCGGGTAGAGCCAATTAAGCTTTGCGTATCATACGGACGGATGGTAGAGTTACCGGTAACACCGTAGCTGGCTCTTAGCTTTAAGTTATCCAGCTGGCGAATATCCTTCATAAAATCTTCGCGGTTAATTACCCAGCCTGCAGACACCGACGGGAAAACATCCCACTTGTTGCCCGGGGCCAATCGTGATGCACCGTCCCAACGCATGGTACCCTGAAACAGGTACTTGCTATCGAAACTATAGTTTAACCTGCCAGCGTATGCCAAAAGGTCGAACCGGGTGAATGATGAAGTGGTGGTACGGGTGCTGGCCTCGGTGCCTGCCAGGTTATAAAATAATTGTGATGACAGCACGCCCCTGATACCGGCAGCAGTAGCATCCTCTACATCACTATGGATGTAACTGGTTAATGCCGTAGCCGTAAAACTGTGTTTTTGTATCTGTTTGCTGTATGTTAACACGTTATCCCAGTTATAATATCTTGAGCTGGCGTTGGTAATACCCGCATAAGAGTAACGCTGGTTATTTTGCGTAAGCGAGAACGGGTCATAAAACTGACCGCGGCGGCTGTTGCCTAATACTGTACCCAAATTAGAGCGGAAGGTTAGCCCTTTGATCGGCGTAAACTCCACAAAAGCCGTTGCGTTAATTTCGTTACCGGTGGTTTGGTCTACCGATGCGTTGGTGCGCTGGTCGGTAATGGGGCTAATGGCATTGGTTGAACCGGCGATAGGGAACGTATTAATGGTTCCATCAGCATTGTAGGGCACACCTAACGGTAACGCAGTTAATGCCTGCGAAATGGGGTCGCGGCGGGCATTGGTACGGGTAAATGCCAACTGACCTAAAATACCGGTTTTAATCCAGCTGTTCAGTTTGTGTTCAACATTATAACGGAAGTTATAACGGCTGTAGTTGTTGTTAACCAACTGGCCTTCTTCTCTGAAATAACCCAACGAGAAGGCAGCTGTGGTATTTTCGCTGCCGCCGCGTACACTTACAGTATGGCTTTGCTGACTGCCGTTTTTGGTAGCCAAATCCATCCAGTTTACAAACTGACCGGCCTGCACGGCTGCCAGCTCACCGGCGTTAGGGAATACCACGTTATCGGCGGGAATATTACCATTAGCATCACGGTACGATTCGCGGCGCAGGTTGATAAAGTCTTCGCCCTGGCGGGGCTCCGGAAACTTGGTCCAGCCGTTAACACCGTAGTAGCCGTTATAAGATACTTTAGCTTTGCCTTTAACGCCTTTTTTAGTGGTAATAATAATTACACCATTGGCACCCTGCGAACCATAAATAGCGGTAGATGATGCATCCTGCAACACCTCGATACTTTCAATATCGTTGGGGTTGATATTGTTGATGCTGCCACCATTTTGCACCCCATCAACCACCAGCAAAGGCGCGTTGGGGTTAACGCCGGCCGCCAGGTTGGCTGCCGTAGGTATAGAGCGGGTACCGCGTAACTGGATGTTTACCCCGGCACCGGCATTGCCCGAACTACGGGTAATATCTACACCGGCAGCACGACCTTGTATAGCCTCGAGCGGGTTGTGCGTAGGCGTTTTGACAATATCGGCCGCTTTAACAGACGATACCGCACCAGTCAGGTCGCGGCGCTTAATGGTACCAAAACCTACCACAACCACATCCTCGAGCGAGTTTTGCTGCAGGGCGAGCCTTACGGTAACATCCTGTTCGTTGGCATTAAAAGTTAACGTTTGCGGCGCGTAGCCTACGTATTTCACCTCGAGAGTGACTGCACCGGCGGGCACATTGAGGGTAAACCTACCGTTAACGTCGGTAATGCTGCCCGTGGTTGTGCCTTTAACTGTAACTGCGGCACCAATGAGCGGGTCGCTGTTACTGGCGTCAAGCACACGGCCCTTAAGCGCACGCGTTTGCGCATGCACTACCACCGTGGCGAAGCATAATAAACACCATAAATAAAATTTTCTCATCATACAGAGCTTTTAAAAGTTTAAATAGATTTTGAATTACCGCCTGCCCGAAACCAACGCGCATAAACCAAACATGCCTGCCGGTGAGCGACAACGCCAACTAAAAATCAAAGCTTAACTTAGGTTAATTTAAAAGGCTAAAACCGTTTATTGTTGTGGTTTCAAAAGTAGGTTTTAGTGTATTTTGAGATTCTGAAAAATTTGCAAATTGATGTATAATATTATCATTCTAAGATAATTTCTTATCATTTTATAATCTTTAATTAAAAACAGATGCAAAAATCTCCTAAAAGGTGTAGAAGTCAAACACTTAGCAATATGTAAGATGTCGGTTAAGAACTAATTTTGATTAGAAAATTGTGAGCGTTTGATTAGAAGCTGTAGGCACAAGAGAGCAACGTCCTGCGTGCAGAACTACCAGGTATGGGCAATGTACTTTGCATAGACACACCTCAACATGAGTTGTTTTGCGCGACTATTTCGTAGCGTAGCCGGCCACAATTTGGTAGTAGGTTTCCATCTCCCCTTCCAGGTCGGCAAGGGAGCTTAGCGCCAGTTGGGTGTTGGTATAGGGCAGCCGCTCTACCAGGCACTGCTCCCAGATTTGGCTAAAGTTAGTAATACTGCTGATGACCTGGATAACGTAAGCCACTGAGGTCTGCGGCTGCTCAAATTCAATTTTATCGAGTACGTGCAGGTGCTGCATCAGGTCGTAAATTAAAAAAGGCAGACGCTTTTCGGCAATTACCCTGATATGCGTTTCGGCGCTATTTACCCGAGCGCTGTAAGAGGGCTCGATGTTAATCTTTTGTGCGTCGATATAATAAAGCACTATATTTTTAAGGGCGTCTTGTATTTGCTGTAATCGTGCGGTCATGGGTTAAAGGCTTGCTGGTAAAGGTTATCAACCACCGCTTTCACATGCGGCGGGCAGTCGGCCGTGTATTGCAGCTCGGGCTTACAGGCAACCTTAGGTTTGATTACCGGAACGCCGGGATGCACCACGGTGAAATACTTTTTTAAATCCACTTTTTGCTTGCGACTAATGGCGCTTACACACTGCCCGAAAACATACAGGCGAAGGTAGAATGTATGGGTCATGGCTAAAAAATTTAAGTATCGGCAT